>DATDSS010000160.1:0-2966 GCA_035291245.1 Alphaproteobacteria bacterium
TTTTCAAAAAGATCGCTTAATTTTTCAGCATCGCTTGCTTGAATTTCAGTTGAAATACACCACATAATCTTTATAAATACTTTAAAATGTTTTTGTCATCCTCAAGCATTTCAAAGGGCTTTGTCAAGGTTGTTAAACTCCCCCCTTACTGCCCCACTTAATTTAAAAAATGCCATAGTTTGGCAGCAAAGCACGGGGAAGTGGTGGGTGTATCGCAACGAAGAAAACTTGTCGTTTTTTATGTCTTTAGTGTACTCTTGAAAAAAATACAGTTATGTAAAAACAAGTGCTGATAGTTTGCCACCCCAATGCGTGCGATTTGATGGAAGCTTTTTGCCCAACTGCTCAAGTTATTATACCCCGCGTTCACAGCTTTAAAAGTGGGGAGGTCCAGTTAAGCTTATCAGCTGACTTTAAGGGGGTATCCAGCCATAAAACGGCTATAGTTTGCCAACGCTTAAGTGGCGCTATTCATGATGAGATTTTAAGCTTTATTTCATGCTTAGAGCTTTTAAAAAGAGAAAACATTAACGTCCAAAAGGCCTTTGTTCCCTATCTGCCTTATACGCGCCAAGATAAAAAACAACCCTATCATTCTTGCGGTTTTAGGGTTCTTGCTACTGTATTTAAGGCGTTTGGTTTAAAATCTATTCTAACTATTGATAAGCATAACAAAATTGACAGTTATGATTCTTTGGTGTTCAAATCCTTCTTTCCTCTAGAGAGTTTTAAGCAAGACATAAAAAAACGTTTTAATTTAGACCAGTGTCTTTTAATAGCTCCTGATGAAGGTGCAAGAGAGAAAGTGCAAAGTCTTTCTCAAAACCTTTCTGTCTCCTATGGGGTGTTAAAAAAGTTGCGCCAAGAATCCAGCTTAAGCATTGAGCTTGGAAAGCCCTTGCAGTTAAAAGGCAAAACAATACTTTTAATAGATGATTTAGTAGATACAGGTAAAACACTTATGACAGCCAGAAACCTTCTCAAAGACCTTGGGGCAAAAGACGTTCATGCTTATGTAACGCATTGGGTTCCAACAACCTTGGAAAAGGGGTTTGTTAGTGCATTTGAAAGCATGACAACCACGTCAACAGCGTCAAATTTTTTAATTCCCCCTAAAAACCTTAGGATTTTAGACATACGATTAGAAATAGAATCTCAACTAAAGACGTTTTGCAACTAATTGAACTGACAGGTCTTCAAACTGTAAAATCCTTATAAATACTCTTCTTTAGAGCTTTTGATCAATTTTTATAAAAACTTAGCCCCACTGTGCTACCTTGCAATAACTTCTCTTTTACCAACATGGTTTGCAGCTGAGATATGGCCGTCTTTTTCCAGCTGATCAATCAGTCTTGCGGCTCTGTTATAGCCAATTTGCAAGTGTCGTTGAATAAAGCTTGTAGAAGCCTTTCCTTCCCTTAAAATCAAATCAAGTGCTTGGTTGTAAAGGGCATCTCCCCCTGAAGGCTCTTCCTTAGAAGAACCACTTACTTCTTGCTCTTCAAGGTCTTGGGTGACAGCTTCGATGTAGCTAGGTTCCCCTTGGCCTTTTAAGTGATTAACAATAAGCTCTACTTCGTCATCTCTGCAAAATGGGCCGTGCACGCGGGTGATTCTCCCCCCCCCTGCCATATAGAGCATATCTCCTTGCCCTAAGAGCTGTTCTGCACCTTGTTCGCCTAAGATGGTGCGGCTGTCAATTTTTGAGGTCACTTGAAAGCTGATACGTGTTGGAAAGTTTGCTTTGATGGTACAGGTTATGACATCCACAGAAGGGCGTTGTGTTGCCATGATCAAGTGAATACCTGCAGCACGTGCCATTTGGGCTAAGCGTTGAACGGCTCCTTCGATTTCTTTTCCAGCAACCAGCATCAAATCTGCCATTTCATCAACTACAACCACAATATAGGGGAGTGGAGTCAAATCCAACGTTTGGTTTTCATAGACGGGTTTTCCCGTATCAGGGTCAAAGCCTGTTTGAACGCGTCTTACTAAGATTTCTCCACTGGACTTTGCTTCTTTGATGCGGTTATTAAAACCATCAATGTTACGAACACCAATTTTTGCCATAGAACGATAGCGGTTTTCCATCTCGCGAACGGCCCATTTTAAAGCAACCACTGCTTTTTTAGGATCCGTTACCACAGGCGTTAAAAGATGAGGGATGCCATCATAAATCGAAAACTCCAGCATCTTAGGGTCAATAAGAATAAACTTACATCTATCTGGGCTTAGCTTATAAAGAAGGGATAAAATCATAGCGTTTACACCAACAGATTTACCAGAACCTGTGGTACCTGCTATTAAAAGGTGCGGCATTCTTGCAAGATCTGCTAAAATAGCTTGACCGGCTATATCTTTTCCTAAAATTAGAGGAAGATGTGCAGGAGAAGACATATAGGCATTAGATTCCAAAAGACTCCTAAGGTAGACAGTTTCTCTGTGTTTATTGGGAAGCTCAATTCCAATAACGTTACGACCTGGAATGGTTGCAATACGTGCAGATAACGCACTCATGGATCTTGCAATATCGTCAGAAAGCCCAATAACCCTAGAACTTTTAATCCCTGCTGCAGGCTTTAGCTCATACATGGTAACAACAGGGCCAGGAAGGACTGTCTCAATCTCACCTTTTACACCAAAGTCTCCTAAAACTTCTTTCAGTAAAGCTGCTGATTCTATGAGTTCTTCTTGTGATAACGTTGGGGCAGATCTTGTTTTTTGAAGGACCCTTGGATCATCAAGTAAGTCTATAGCTGGCAGCTCATAGTCAACGTATGACCTTTCAAAGGAGGCCTGATAAGTAGGCGCCTTCTCACCTTCTTGCTTTTGTGTTTCATTATGGTGAAAAAAGCTAGCAGCAGCCTCTTCGATTTTATGTTTAATGCGAAAGGCCATGCTTTCACTAACAGAGGTATTATCCAACTCAAAATCAGATTCTCCCTCGTCTTCAAAAGAAGGTTCTT
>DATDSS010000161.1:0-4542 GCA_035291245.1 Alphaproteobacteria bacterium
TAAAAAACGCAATCATTTGGGTGAATAACAGTGTGGTGCTCATCATAGGAATCCGTGATGTCAAGAAGTCCTTTTATATAGGTTTTGTAAGAAAATATTGCCTGCTCATAAGACGCTGGCGCTTGGGAATTTGTAACAACAAATCCACCTTTTGCACCTGTTGGAACGATAACTGCGTTTTTGCTGATTTGCGATTTCATAAGACCTAATATTTCTGTTCTAAAGTCTTGGGGACGATCCGACCAACGAATACCACCACGTGCCACTTTTCCAGCTCTTAGATGCACGCCTTGAACCCAAGGCGCATAAACAAAAACCTCTACAAATGGTTTAGGGTCAGGTAAGAATGATAATTGCTTAGAAGAAATTTTAAGGCTTATATAAGGCTTAAAATCGTCTTGTTCTCTTTGATAAGAGTTTGTTCGAAGCGTATGTTGCAGTGTTGTCATAAATGCCCTAAAGACACGGTCATGGTCGCTGTTTGAAATATCGCGAATAAGTAAAAAAATTTCTTGTTCTTGTTTTTTTAAGAGAGTAGCTTTTGAAGAATTTCTTTTTTGAGGATTAAATTTTTCGTCAAAATATTCTAAGCACGCTTGTATGATCTTTGGGTTGCTTATAAAAATATCAATCATATAAGATTTTGAGTAGGGTAGTGACACTTGATTTAAATAGCTGAGATACGCTCTTAAAAGAGTTACCTGACGAGAAGTTAACTCTGCTTTTTGCACCAAAGAATTTAAGGGATCGTTCTCGCAACGATTTGCAACTACCTCTAAAAAGACTTCCCGGATGGTTTGTTTTTTTAAAGGACTCAAGAAAATCCCTTTAGGGTCATAGGAAAACTCTTGAACATAGTATTTAGTAGTGTCTTTTTTTAGCGTATAAACCGATTGAGAAGAAATACTAAACCCTAAATTCGTTAAAATAGATAACGTGTCTGAAAGTTTTGTATCTTGCATTTTTGTAAAAAGCCTGAAGCTGGCAATACCATCTTTATCGGCTAATTGAATATCTAGAGGCGCTTGGAACGAGTTTTCTAAAAAATTCAAGCATGCATAAGCTTCTTTAGGGGGGAAATGTTCTTGTGCTTCTTTTGAAAAAGAGTTTGCATAGGAAAAGTAAAGCTTGGCAGCCTCTTGTTGGGTATGGTGTTGCTCTAAAATACTTAAAAGACTATCTTGCCATGTTTCCATGCACTCTTTTAGAAGCGCTTCCAAAGAGCTTAAGTCTATTACCTTTAAGGCAGACTCTAATGGAAAGACAAAGACAAAGCGGGCTACAAAAGCATCTCCCATATGGGCAATAGCTGATCCAACTGTTGTCTTAAAGTAAGATTCGATAACTGTTTGAAATTTTTGTTTTAGACCTTGAGAAAAAGAATCCTTAGAAATAAACAACAGTAAAACTGCTTGATTTGACTCTTTTCTTATATGACAACAAAGCCCTTTGCCTGTTGCTAACCCAATGACACGCTCGCATAAGGTTATAATTTCCTCACTGGAAAGCAAATAAAGCTCGTCTTGTGGAATACTTTCAATTACAGAACTTAAAAGTTTGCCGTCATACCAGCTGGGGTCAAAACCAAAATAAGAGACCACATCTTGAAGTTTTGTTTTTAATAAAGGAACATTAAATGCTGATTGGTGATAGGCATTTTTTGTAAAAAGGCCTGCAAATTGATACACATGCGTGATTTTTTGCAAAGAAGTGTCAAAAATGGCTATTTCTATTAGGGTAATTCGTGACGATCTATGAACAACTGAACGCTTAGATAGTTTCCTTAAAACAAAAGGGGTTTTTTCAAAGTCGTTCAGGTCAGGCAAAACTTCCTGGTCTTTTGATAAAAATGAGGTTTTATACAAACCTAAGCGATTTTTTACGACAAGGTCGTTTTTCACATTTTCATAGACTTGAAGGCCTAAAAAAACAAAATTTTTATCAACCAGCCACTTTAGATATTGAACAATTTCAAGGTTTGAAAGCCTGTTTTGAATATGGCTCAAAGACGTTAATTGAGCCTCATAATCATCAACCACGTGATGAACAGCCTTTAAAAGAGTTTCATACTGATCTAAAATATCCTTTGAGGGCTCTTTAGAAAAACCTATAAGGATGAAAGACTCACTATCGGTTTCTTCAAACGACTTTATAAATTCAACAAAATTACCGCCATGGTTCCTGCTCAATCTAAAAACTGGATGTAAAATAAAGCTTGGTCTGAGATTTAACCGCTCATGCAACATCAACAAACTGTCTAATAAAAATGGGCTGTTTTTTTGATGAATGGCCACTATATAAAGGGGGGGGGAGGCAGTTTTAAATTCTTTTACTTTTAGCTCTAGTCCGTTGTTAAGGGGGCGCTTAAAAAGATCAAAACTAAACTCAGCTAAAGACTCTAAAAGCTCCTCTTTCAAATTTTTTTGAAAAGAAGATGGCAAATTTAAATACAATTTTTTCCTAAAATAAGCCTGATCACTGTCAACAAGGTGTGAGGATTCTAAGGATTGTTGCGTTCTTTCTATCATTACTTCAGCCCACTTATTTATTTTGAAAAATAGCTTCTTACCTGAAAAGGATACTTCTAAAAACTTTAAAAACAGTTAATAGCACCGGCTTTAAGAATTAACAAAATTATTCATGGGCATCTGACCTGCATGACCTCCAGATTGATTTTTCTCGTTTTTAACTTAAAACCCTTATATACTGTCAGTATCATGGTATATTTTTGTTTGGTTTAGCGTTGATAGGCTCCCGTTCTTTTAAAATCTCTTGTGATAAGTCGTTTCAGGACTCTTTATCGTTTGCCACCACAAGCCCTTGTGCCCTTGTGGTGGATATCAAAGCCTTAAAAACCAACTATGTGCAACTTCAGACTTTATCTTCTAAAGCAGGCGTTGCAAGCGTTGTAAAAGCTGATGCTTATGGACTTGGGGCAAATTATGTTTCAAGTGCTCTTTATGAAAAAGGATGCCGCACTTTTTTTGTAGCAACCATTGAAGAAGGGATCGCCTTAAGAGAAACTTTGGATAGAAATGCTGAAATTTATATTTTTCAAGGCTATGAACAAGGCTTAGAGCCAATTTTTGAGCGTCATGCTTTAAAGCCCGTTTTAATTAGTTTTCATCAACTAAAAGGTTTTTTTTCTTACATCAAAACCAAAGAAACAAGCCTAAAAGCTGCCCTTCACTTTGACACAGGAATGTCTCGAACTGGTATCCCTGAAAAGGAGGTAACGGACGTTTTAGACCTTATAAGAACTTTTCCCAAACAGTTACGATATATCGACTTGATTTTTAGCCATCTTGCTTGCTCGGATCAAAGAAGCGCTCTTTATAATTGGCAACAAGTTCACAGGTTTTCTTATCTAAAGTCTTTTTTTCCCTTTGCCAGAGGCAGTTTTGCAAATTCTGGTGGGGCTTTTATCCATGATGCTTTCCACTTTGATATGCTAAGAACAGGAGCTGCTCTTTATGGGGTTGCTACTCAAAAGACAGACGCTGTTTATTTGGAGCCTGTTTTATCTATTTATGCCAAAGTCTGTCAAATCCAAGATGTTCTTGCTCACCAAACAGTTGGCTATAGCCAGACCTATAAAGCTATAAAAACCACGCGCGTTGCAACGCTTTCTATTGGCTATGCTGATGGACTTCCTTTTGGAGCTAAAGATGTTTTTGTAACGTTTAAAGGTTTTAAAGCCCCTGTTATTGGTCGTATTTCCATGGATCTTTTATCAGTTGATGTCACACAAATCCCAAAAAATCTTTGCGAAGTGGGCCTTTTTGCTCAAGTTATTGGAAAAGAGTCCCTAAGCATAGATGAATGGGCTCAAAAAAGTAATACCATCTCTTATGATATCCTTGTAAAGTTAGGAAAACGTTTTGAAAGGGTCTATCAAGAGTAATGTTTTCCAAGGTTTTTATCTTTAACCACGCCATAGGTCGTTTATTTTTTAAATTTTTAAAACACGCAGGAAGGCTCTTTTTCTTTCTTTTTGATAGTGTCCTTGGTGCGTTTAAGCCCCCATTTTATCTAAAGCAAATTTTTCAACAATTTTTACAAATTGGTTATTTTTCTCTACCTGTTGTAGGGCTTACCGCGATTTTTAGCGGCATGGTCCTAGCCCTTCAAAGCTACACAGGATTTTCAAGATTTTCAGCAGAAGGGGCTGTTGCTACTGTTGTGGTCCTATCAATCACCAGGGAACTTGGTCCAGTTTTAGCAGGCCTTATGGTAGCTGGAAGAATTGGTGCCTCTATGGCTGCAGAAATTGCAACGATGCGCGTTACCGAACAAATTGATGCACTCACCACCCTTTCAACAGATCCTTTGAAGTATCTTGTATTTCCAAGATTAATCGCAGGCGTTTTAATGCTTCCAGTCTTAGTGCTTGTGGCTGATTGTATTGGCGTTTTGGGAGGCTACTTAGTAGCTGTTTATAAGCTGGATTTTAACGGTAGTAATTATCTTCACCAAACTTGGACATTTTTAGAAGTGCAAGACGTAGTGTCTGGTCTGATAAAAGCTTCAGTTTTTGGACTT
>DATDSS010000162.1:0-3513 GCA_035291245.1 Alphaproteobacteria bacterium
TTGCGCAAATGGGCTCTTGCTGTTTTAGTGAAACTGAAAGAAAAGCCCCAACAATCCATTAAATCTCTGATGCGCAAAAATGCTATGTCCTTTAAACATCTCGCCAACTCTGTCAAGAAAATTCTTCGTGCGTAGGCCCTGTGTTCCCCCTATTGAGCCGTTGCAAATAGATGCATTTTCTGCAAAACTAGCCACAATTATAGGTCATCAAAACCAAGAGTTTTTACCAAAACCTCCTACTATTAAGACCTTAGAAATTCTTCCAAAAGCTCTTTTGAAATTCAAAGAAGTTCGGTCAAGAAACAACAGGCATTGGGAAGAAAAGGAACCTATGTGTGGGGCGGTTATAAGCTTTGATTATAAAGGAAAAAAAGTTTCTATTTCTGATCTAAAAGATGATTTGAAAATTGTGAAAAATGACGAAATAACTACGTTGCTACGTAACTTTAAATTTGAAAATAAAATTTATGAGTCATTTAAAAAACGTGGATTTGTTACTTTAAAAGATAGTTATTCTTATAATATTATTCAAAAAGACGATTTTTTAGTTTTAAAAGAGCAGTTTGAAAAAAAAGCAAATAAAATTATTCCTGCCAGGTGGGAGGAATTCGTCAACAAAGACATCCCGATTTTAGAAAAAGAAGGATGGACGATTACTTTCGATAAGGACTTCCCTTACAATATTGTCCACCCACAAGATGATTGGTACGCTTCTATTGAACAGCCAGAAGGGTATAGTTGGTTTGATGTTGAGCTTGGGGTTACTGTTGATAATGAGCGCCTTAACTTGGTGCCTATTTTGCTATCTTTGTTAAAAAGTGATGAAGATATTTTAGAAAACTTAGAAAAACTTTCTAAAAATGAAACATATTTAGTCCCCATAAAAGGTGGAAGAAAACTTGCCTTAAAAGCTTCTAGAGTTTATCTGTTGTTAAAAACGCTAAAACAACTTTTTAGCTATCAAAGAAGCCTTAGTGAAAAAGAAGAGTTAAGACTTGAAGCACTTGAAGCAGCTCTTTTAGCAGAAATGGAAGAAGCTACAAAATCTCTTAATTTAAGGTGGTTTGGTAATACAAATATTTTAGATTTGGGTAAGAAGCTCCACGGCTTTACCAAGCTTAAAAGTGTAAAACCAGCAAAAGAATTCAAAGGTACTTTGCGGCATTATCAACAAGATGGTCTTAATTGGCTTCAATTTTTAAAAGAGCATAATTTAGCAGGAATCTTAGCAGATGACATGGGGCTTGGTAAAACGGTTCAAGTTCTTTGTCACATTACAAAAGAAAAAGAGCAAAATGACTTAAAAAATCCGTTTTTGGTTATTGCCCCAACCAGTCTTATGCTTAATTGGAATTCAGAAGCCGTACGGTTTGCACCTCATTTGAAAGTTCTGGTTTTGCATGGACCAAAGCGTAAAAAAGATTTTGATTCCATCCAAGACCATGATCTTGTTCTAACAACTTATCCGTTACTACTTAAAGACAAAGAAAATTTATTAAAGTACAGCTATCACACAGTTGTCTTAGATGAAGCGCAAACCATTAAAAATGCACGTGCTAAGATGACGCAAATTGCTTATCAATTAAAAGCAGCCCATAGGCTTTGTATGACGGGAACACCCTTAGAAAACCATTTAGGAGAGCTTTGGTCTTTATTTAACTTTTTAATGCCAGGCTACCTTGGGAAAGACAAACAGTTTACGCAACTTTTTAGAAATCCTATTGAAAAAGGGGGAGATCTTGATAAGAGTAAGGCGCTTGCAAGACGTATTAAACCTTTCGTATTAAGGCGCACTAAAAAGGAAGTGGCAACTGAATTGCCCCCAAAAACAGAAATTCTTCACCACATTGAATTAGAGGGCCCGCAACGCGACTTGTATGAAACAATTCGTGTCAGTATGCATGAAAAAGTCAGAGAAGAAATCGCTCAAAAAGGAGCAGAAAAGAGTCACATCATTGTCTTAGACGCTCTTTTGAAGTTGCGCCAAGTTTGCTGCGATCCGGCTCTTTTAAAAATCAATCCTTTAAAAGAAAAAACGACGTCTGCAAAACTTGAAGAATTGATTTCTATGTTAGTTGAAATGGTTTCAGAGGGGAGGAAAATCCTGCTGTTTTCACAGTTTACCAGCATGCTTGCTATTATTGAAGAACGGCTTAAAAAAGAAGGCATTTCTTATGCGCTTTTAACAGGGCAAACCAAAGACCGCCAAGCCCCTATTATGGCGTTTCAAGAAGGCGATACACCTGTCTTTTTGATAAGTCTTAAAGCTGGTGGAACAGGTCTTAACCTAACTGCTGCAGATACAGTCATTCACTATGATCCTTGGTGGAATCCAGCTGTTGAAAATCAAGCAACAGATAGAGCATACCGTATTGGTCAAGATAAGCCTGTGTTTGTTTATCGCTTGATCACCAAAGGGACTGTTGAAGAAAAGATTATAGCCATGCAAGAGAGAAAAGCTAAACTCATGGGAAGTTTGTTTGACCCTAATGCCAAGGCCGCTTCAAAGTTGACAGCTACAGATATTCAAGCTTTGTTTGAACCCCTTGAATAAAAAGCTTAAAAAAAAAGGAGCTAAAAAGCTCCTTTTAAAATTATTTTGTAAAAAAATATTAGTACTCTTCTTTTTTTGCATGTTCGTCGATTTCATACCACATTGCATTTAAAATCGCAAACGTCGCAGCAAGTCCTAGACCTAAAATCCAACTAAAATACCACATAATCAGTAGGCTCCTTCTCGTTGATTGACTTCTTCTTGGTTAACGGGCCCTCTCATAACACGGTATGCCCATGAAATGTAGGTTAAAACAATTGGTAAAAACAAAACTGTCACAAGCAACATTATAAACAATGTTAAATGACTGCTTGAGGCATCAAAAACCGTTAAGCTGTGCCCTAAATGCGTTGAAGAGGGGAGTAAAAAAGGGAATAAGCTGACTCCAAAGGTTGCAAGCAGCATTGCTGTGCTTAAACTAGAGGAAATAAAACTTAAACCACTGCAGTCTAAGGATTTAAAAAATTGTGTTACAAGGCTAAAAATAAGCACTAAGCCAGGAACTGCGTACAACAAGGGGTAAGCTTTAAAAGCCATCCATCCAGGACTTTGTGTGACAGTTTTATAAAGAGGATTTGATGGCCCATTAGGTGTTAAAGGGCTTGTGACTTCAAAACCATCCATATATTTCAAGGCCCAAAAGCTAAGGACTGAAAAAAGGACTATGATGCTAAGGTTAGTAATTCCTAAGTAAAAACTGGCGCGCTGTTGGACGTCTCCTTGCGTTTTTATACATAAATAAGCTGCGCCTTGCCTTGCACAAACAAGCACACATAACACACCACACAATAAGGGAAATGGTGTAAAAAGCTCGTAAAAAGCGCCTGTATAAACCACTTCCATATCTGGGGTAAAGTGATAAGGAACGCCTAAGATAACGTTTCCTAACGCTAAGCCTAAAACTAAAGCTGGTCCAAAGCCGCCAAGAAATAAAGCTATATCCCAGTTTCTTCTCCAAG
>DATDSS010000163.1:0-5875 GCA_035291245.1 Alphaproteobacteria bacterium
TGATTCATGTTCTTCCTAAAAGCTATACCCTTGATAACACAGTGGGCATCAAAGACCCCAAAGGAATGGTTGGACAAATTCTTGCAGTGGAGCTGGTTGTTATTGCAGCCCCCAAATCACTGCTTCGAAATCTTCACCTTGTGGTTGGAAGATGTCATTTAAGTATTGAGGCTTTTATTTGTGATGCCTATGCCAGTAGCCTTTCTTGTCTTATCGAAGATGAAATGGAGCTAGGCGTCACAGTTGTTGATATTGGCGGAAGTTGTATGTCTATATCCTGTTTTTGTGAAGGATTCTTAGTTCACACTGACAGTATTTTATTGGGTGGCAATAATATTACCTATGACGTAGCAAGAGGGCTTTCAACAACATTGATTCAAGCTGAGAGATTAAAAACATTGTACGGGACTGTTATTACGTGTTCAAGTGACGAAAGAGAAATGATTTATGTCCCTCAAATAGGAGAAGATGTTTCCCCCTATACCCACCAAATACCAAAAACTCAGTTAACGTTTATTATCAAGTCTCGGGTTGATGAAATGATCGAGATGTTTGTTAAAACGCTCTTAGAAAAAAAAATAAATCCAAGATCTTTTGAAAAATTTGTCGTAACAGGTGGTGGCGCGCAACTGCCAGGCGTTAGAGACTTGTTTTCTCAGCTTCTAAGAAAGCCCGTAAGAATTGGAGCACCTCCCTCCTCCTTAGTGGATAATGAAATGCTTCAAACTCCGATGTTTAGTGCTCTTTGTGGAGGACTTTATTTCGAGTGGCAAAACTATATGGGGCAACAACTTTCCTATGACGAAAAATATGGCTCAAGTGGCGTTGTCAAAAACTTCTTTAGCTGGATTAAGGAAAACTTTTAGTATTATCCTCAAATCTTTCGCACCACAGTGTTGAAAAAATATAAGCAGATCTCAAAAAAAGAGTCAATATAGCTTTCACATTGAAGTTTTGTTTTAAAAATCTTAATCCACTAGTAATAAATGGATGCCGTTTTGTGTTTAAAGCTTTGTATCAAGCCTGATTTTGATCTCTTTTACCAAGTCTCTTGCCAGCTCTTCAATAGCGCGCTTTTGTGTTTCTTTCTTAGAGGCTAAATTTCTATACTCATCTTGAGACATATTATGATAAGAGATAGACGTTTCTAATTCGCCTAAGACCTCTTGATCATTATAGACAAGTACATAAGAAGCTTTTAGCTTTTCTTGGCCTCTAAGCTCTGTCGCATCTCGCCCATATCCGGTACTTTTCTGGGTTTCTTCTAAGGTCACACTTAGTCGTTGAGGCTTGTTTTTTAAAGAAAGGTTTTTTAAGTTTTTATCTAATTGATAGTCAAAATAATGGCGCACATAACCATCCATACCTTTTACATCCACCTTAAAAGAAGAGGTCATCTGACTTTCTTGTGGGGATTTGTGAAGGGGTTCAAATCCGCATCCCGTTAAGAGAGAAAGTGTGGTTAAAAACGCTATAACTTTAGTAGACAATGTTAATAATCCTCTTTGGTATAATGATGACTTTTTTAACTTCTTGGCCTTCAAGCTCTTTTTGTACTGTTTTTAAGGCAAATGCTTCCTTTCTCAAGGTTTCTTCATCAGCTGTAACGCAAACTTCTATTTGACCTCTAAGCTTTCCTTTTACTTGAACAGCTAAAGTAATCGTATCATCTTGCATAAGAGCAAGATCAGCAGTTGGCCAAGCTTCTTCTAAGATAGAAGACTTTTCAAAGCCCGCTTTTTCAAACAGCTCAAAACAAATGTGCGGGCTAATTGGGCTTAACGTTTTTAAGATAAACTTATAGCATTCTTGCATGTTTTGAGTTTTACAGCCTAATTCTTTTAAACACTCTTCCAGTTCATTAAACAGCTCTCTTACAAAGGCTATAACTTTGTTAAAGGTATTTTCTTCATAAGCTTTGGTAATAAGGTCAATTTTTTTGTGAAGGACTTTTAAAAGCTTTGAGGTTCTATCTGTTTCTAAAATAAGAGTTGCTCGGGTATGGTCATACCCATAACGCCACAAGCGATTTAAAAAGCGCCAAGATCCTTCAAGGCCATCTTCATTCCATTCAAAATCTTTTTCAGGGGGGTTATCAGAAAGGATGAAAAACCTTGCAACGTCTGCACCATAAACGTCAATAATACTTCCTGGATCGACTAAGTTCTTCTTAGACTTACTCATTTTAATAGAGCGTCCAACTGTGACTGATTCATGGCCTTTAATAGTTTGATACTGATTTGCCCCTACTCGCTCAACTTCATGAGGAAAAAGCCATTTTCCTTCTTTGTTTTGATATGTTGGATGACAGACCATTCCTTGGGTAAGAAGGTTTTTAAAGGGCTCATCAACAGTTATATAGCCCAAATCTCTTAAGGCTTTTGTAAAAAAGCGCGCATATAAAAGGTGAAGGACAGCGTGTTCAATCCCCCCTATATACCAATCAAGAGGCATCCACTTATCAACTGCAGATTTATCAAAGGGCTCTTTATGATGAGGGTTTGTAAACCTTAAGAAGTACCAAGAGGACTCAAAAAATGTATCCAAAGTATCGGTTTCTCTTTGAGCTTTTTTACCACACTTTGGACAAGTTGTTTCCTTCCAAGTTGGATGATGGTCCAAAGGATTACCGTTACCAAAGGTGACCTCACTTGGAAGCTTTACAGGTAAATCTTCTTTTTTAACAGGAACAACACCGCAATTCTCACAATGCACCATAGGAATAGGGCATCCCCAATATCGTTGACGAGAAACACCCCAATCCCGAAGCCTGTACGTAATCTTACGAGAACCTTTTGCCATATCTTCAAGCTTAACAATTGCTTTTTCTAAAGCTTTTTTTACGTCAAGGCCTGTTAAAAAGTCTGAATCGATCATTAAACCAGTTTCTTCACTTATCACTTGTTTGATAGGAAGATCGTACTTTTTAGCAAACTCATGATCTCTTTCATCATGTGCTGGACAACCAAACAAGGAGCCCGTTCCATAATCCATCAAGACAAAGTTGGCTAAATAAACAGGGACCTTCCAAGAGGAATCAAAAGGATGAACAGCATAAAGGCCTGTAAAAATTCCTTTTTTCTCAGTCGTTGCTAAGGCTTCTTCACTGGTTGGAGTTTGCTCACATTCTTTAATAAAAGCACGAACATTTTCATTTGTTTTTCCTACTTTTTCAGCCAAAGGATGAGCGGGTGATAAGGCCACAAAAGAAGCCCCAAAAAGAGTTTCAGGCCTAGTTGTAAAAACTGTAATTGTTTCGCTTTTACCTTCTAGCTCAAAGTCAACGAGCGCCCCACTGGAACGACCAATCCAGTTTTCTTGCATTTTAACAACTTTTTCAGGCCAACCTGTAAGTTTTTCTAAATCATCTAAAAGCTCTTGGGCATAATTTGTGATTTTAAAGGACCATTGATTGAGCTTCTTTTTCTCAACCAAGGCATTGGACCTCCAGCCCCTTCCGTTTATAACTTGTTCGTTGGCAAGGACAGTTTGCTCCACAGGATCCCAGTTCACCCAAGATTCTTTACGCTCAATAAGGCCTTTTTTATAAAACTCAATAAAAAGCTCTTGCTCTATGCCATAGTATGAAGGCAAGCAGGTTGCGACTTCTTTGTCCCAATCAAAAGAAAAACCCAGCTTCTTAAAATCTTTTTTCATGGCTTGAATATTATCAAGCGTCCATTTTTCAGGAGATAAATTATGCTCCATAGCAGCATTTTCTGCAGGAAGTCCAAAAGCATCCCACCCCATTGGGTGAAGAACATTAAAGCCTAATGCAGACTTAAAACGGGCAATAGCATCACCAATAGCATAATTCCTAACATGCCCCATATGAAGTTTGCCAGAAGGGTAGGGAAACATTTCAAGAACATAAGTACTTGGAGCATTTTTTCCATGGTCTTTGAGGCCTGGATTTTTCTCCCAATGAGATTGCCACTTAGATTCAACAGATTTAATAGGATAGGCGCTTGAAGACATAATTTTTAGTTAAACTCTATTTAAAATATACTTGGTTTAAAGTTTGTTAGCTTGCTTTGCTTGGTTACGAAGATCACGAGCTTTTGTTAAAATGATATCCTCAATTTGACGCGCTGTCACCTCATCAAGTGAAGAAGATAACCAATGTCCGCTTTTATCCTTTACTTGTTTATAAACCGTAACCTTTAAAGCATCAGCTCTTAAGATGTAGTCCTTAATAAAAACACAAACTTTAATCTTGTCTTGAGAAGAAGGTGTGGAGGCATACCACTCAGTAATAAGTACTCCACCTACCGCATCAGCAGATTGCAAAGGCATTAAATTCAAAGCTTCTAAGCTTGCTTTCCAAAGATAGGTATTCACACTAGAAGGCCCTGCCCCCTGCCCTGCTGTTTTTTTGCGTGATCCTCCAAAACTTAAAAAATCATCACCAAACAAATAACCAGGTGATTCAATTTTTTCGTCGTACCTACTCTTAGGAGAGTGCTCTGGGGCTTTTTCTTGCTCATCTTTCAAAGAGCTACAGCCAGTTAAAAAGCTTAAAATCAAAAGAGAAATCGTATGTTTTTTATTCATTTTATAATAAAAAGTCTGTTTAATTATCACAGACCTTAGCACAAAATAAAATCCAGGTGAATCCTTCACGTTACTATTCTTAAGGCTAATATCGTGTTTCTAAAAACATTCAAAAGACTTGAGAGGCATTCAAACAAAACTCTAATAAAATTATCACAAGCTCATTTTTTTTTGCTATAGTTATGCAATCGTTCCTCATAAAAATATAGTGATAAAGTTTCTATGACATCTTCATCTGAAAGCATAAATTCCTTAGAGATAAAACCAATTGCCATTGAAGAGGAAATGAAACGCTCTTATTTGGATTATGCCATGAGCGTGATCGTTTCACGCGCCCTTCCAGATGTAAGGGACGGCCTAAAGCCCGTTCATAGGCGTATTTTATACGGTATGAAAGAGGCTGGAAACGATTATAACAGGCCTTATAGAAAGTCTGCTCGCGTCGTTGGTGACGTCATGGGTAAATATCACCCTCATGGTGACAGTGCTATTTATGATTCTATGGTGCGTATGGCTCAAGACTTTAGTTTACGCGTGCCGTTGATTGATGGGCAGGGTAACTTTGGTTCCATGGACGGCGATCCTGCTGCCGCTATGCGTTATACAGAAGCAAGGTTATCTAAGCCTGCGCATGATTTACTAAGTGATATTGAAAAAGAAACTGTGGACTTTGGACCTAACTATGATGACTCAACGGTTGAACCTTTGGTGCTTCCTGCAAGGTATCCTAACTTACTGGTGAATGGTGGAAACGGTATTGCAGTTGGTATGGCAACCAATATTCCAACCCATAACCTAGGAGAAGTCATTGAAGCGTGCTTAGCCTTGATTCAAGATCCAAGTTTAGACACCGACACCTTGATGCAAACTTATGTACCTGGCCCTGACTTTCCAACGGGCGGGATTATCCTTGGGCGTAACGGTATTAGAGAGGGCTATAGAACAGGACGCGGCAGTGTGGTTATTCGCGGGAAAACACACATTGAAAAAATTAAAGGTGGTGACCGCGAAGCAATTATTATCACCGAAGTACCTTATCAAGTTAACAAAGCGCGCATGATCGAGCGCATCGCAGAAGTTGTTAAAGAAAAAATAATCGAGGGGATCTCTGACCTAAGAGATGAATCTGATAGAGATGGCGTTAGAGTTGTAATCGAGCTTAAACGCGATGCCATGTCTGAAGTGGTGTTGAATCAGTTATATAAACATACCCAGCTTCAAACAAGCTTTGGCATGAATATGCTAGCACTTCACAATGGTCGGCCGATCCAGCTAAATTTAAAAGATATTTTAGAAGCATTTTTAGAATTTCGTGAAGAAG
>DATDSS010000164.1:0-7737 GCA_035291245.1 Alphaproteobacteria bacterium
TGATACAAGTCACCCTATGGGACGGTTCTTTTTTCATATTATGGCAAGCATTGCTCAAATGGAGCGTGATCTTATTGCAGAAAGAACCAAAGCTGGCCTTATAGCAGCAAGAGCAAGAGGTAAAATAGGAGGAAGAAAACGGAAAATGACACCTAGTAAAATAGAGTCTGCTCAAAAGTTATTGTCAGATGGCATCCCTCCAAAAGAAGTGGCTAACAACCTTGGTGTTTCAGTGCCAACCCTTTACAGGTGGGTTCCAGCTGATAGAAGTCCTACCCAAAATACTAACAACGAGATATAACATGATAAAAGCCGATACTGAAAAAATGATTGCACAAATCCACTGCAAAGCTCTGGATATTAAACAAAAAGACACAGATCATAATACGGAACTCTTAATTTTATTTAGTGACTACCATGAGGAAATTTATCCTCTTTTGAAACACGAGAAGTTACTGGATTATTATTGCGAAAAATATGAAGGCTTTTATTATGTGATGAAAACGTTAGAAAACTTAGCAAGCGATATTGAGGCGGGTAAAATCAAAGCCCCATTGACGCAATAATTTTGATTTTAAAAGACCCGTTCCTTAACTGAAGGCACCAACCAAGGAAATTTGGATTGTTTGTGGCTGGAATTCTAATTTGCAAGAACTACCGCGTTCTTTCAAACCCTCTTTCAAGTTGAGCAGGAGGTCTATGGAACCTTGGAAATTCCCTAGTTTGATCAAAGTCTTTTTGAGCGTGCCTAAAGGTGTGATAGTCCTTAAAAATGGAGCTCATCGTCTTTTCAAAATTTGGGATTTGAGAAGGTGACGACTGGTCAGGAAAACTACTTATGGTCTCTTTTTTCAAACACGTTAATGTTGAGCCCAAACTTGAAGGAGAGCTTGTTTCTTGAAGACGTGTTTGTTTCAAGAGATCATCCAAAGTTTGGGTAACAACGCCAAAAGTTTTTGTTGTTTTTTGACTTTTTTCAAAATGATCAAAAGCTCTTGCAATATGTTCCAAAGATTTAACGCTTAACGTATCAGTTTTTGAGCTGTGTTCTTGAAAGACGAGGCTTGTAAAAATAGATAAATTTTTAATCTTATTTTGGTCAAAGTTTTCTAAATTGTGAGACTTTACAAGGTCCATATAAGCCCCTGCCACATTTTCCACAAGGCCAGAAAACCCGGATTTTGGAAGGACTAATTGGTCATAGTTCTTAGTGATTGTACGCTCACAAATGTCTTCTTTGCTCCAGTTTTTATAAACTCCTTTAAAGTCAAAAGTTGGGGTTTTTTTAGCGTCACTTACTTCAAGTTTATTTTTTACATCACTTAAAGCCTCTCTTGTTTTATCTAAATCTTTGTTAAAAATTCCCCCACTTTTTTCTAAAAGTTTAGAATCACTTATGTTTGTTTTTAATAAAGTTTTAAGATCTTTTTCATCAAACCCTTTTGGCATACTATCCGCAAGGTCCCATTTTTTTTCAAACACATCTGGAACATCAACAACGACAGCCTTCGTTTTAAAGTCTTTTAAGAGATGTTCTTTAAGGCCGAGTGCACATTTAAAACCTGCTTGATCATTATCTGGCCAAATGGAGATATCGCGATTTTTAAGAGGTTTGAAATCTGTTTTTTTAAAGGCCCCTGCCCCACCGCTCCAAGTGACTACCACGTGATCTTTGAAAAGTTTGCTGGCAGCAACAGCTGTTTTTTCACCTTCTACAATTAAAACCGGAGCCTTATTTTGATCACTCAAATCTTTTAAGTTAAACAAAGGCCTATTCTCACCAAAGCCCTTCCAACGCCACGCTTCAAGACCGCTTTCATGGTGGTGATAGGTAAGAGTTGGGGTGATTTTTGAGCCCTGCTTGTCTTCAAGTCGAACCACAAATCCAAGCGTTTTGCCCTCTTCATCGGTATACTTGTAAAAATCTTTTAAAGTTTTATCTTTTGTCATATAAGACAAAAACTTATCTTTTTGGACATTAGGGAAAACTGACGTTGGCGCACTAATTTGCATCCATTTATCTTCATTTTTTTGTGGAGTTGATTTTTCGAATCGAGTGCTTTTTTCTAAATGGTTAAAGCTTGGATCTGAAGAATTTAAATACTCCTTTGCCCATAAAACAGTTTGTGAAAAACTACTATGTCCCATGGCTTCTTTGATCAAAGTATAGACGTTGCCATGAACATTAGTCTCATAGTTGCTATAGCGACCAAGATTAGGGCCTGTGGTGAAAATTTCAACAGACCCCTTACTTCCATAGCGCAAAGATTTTGATGTCTTTTTAAAGTCAGGCCCATACAATTTTAACGCAATATCATAGGTGTTTTTGGTCAAAATATTTAAGCGTTCTTCGTTTTCTAGTTTAAAATCTCTAAGGCGCGCATCATATTTTTTGACACTATTTATAGTTAAAGTCTCTTGATTTTTTGCAGCCCCACTTTCTTTTGAAGAGGAGTGTTTTTTATCTAAAATGTAATCTGCTTTTTCAACTTTATAATAAGAGGAAGTATTTGAATTTTTGAATTCATAAAAATCATCATTGGTATGAAATTTATCTTGAATACGTGTTTTTATATTCTCAAAATTACTTTTTAACTCATTTTTAAAGTGACCAAAAATAGTTTGGCTATTGATGGTTTTTTGAAGAGTTTTATCCAAATCTTGTTCACTTAAAAAGTGAAGACTAAGAGCTGTTTTTTGTCCCTTTTCCATTTGAAAAGACAGGTGAGAAAGGCTTTTTGTTTGATTTTTTGAAACATAGAGTTTTAAATCCGTTTGTTGCCTTGAAAGTGCCACATAACTCAAGCGATTACCCATTAAGCTATCATGGAGAATGTAAGTTTTTTCGACAGTTTTTCCCTGGGATTTATGAATGGTTGAGGCGTAATTTAAGCGAAGTCCTTGGTAAGAATTTGGATCAAAAATTTTTCTCTCTTTTTTATCGTTTTCTACCACACATTTTTTTTCGTCAAGCTCTACAATAACACCGCTGTCACCATTGGTAAGATCCATTTTTTTATTTGTAATTGAAAAAATAACATTGTCCCCTTTGGCAAAATTTTTAACCCCAGTTGGCGTCATAACGTTATAAAAATCAGAAGAAATTTCCCCTCTTTTTAGCCTTAAATTTTGAATTTTTTCATTCAAGTCATCTACCATTTGATTTCTAAAACTAAGGACTAGAACTTTTGAAAAATCCGTTTCCTTTGAAAAATCTTTTATCAACGCATCAATAGAATCTGAGACACAACCCTCAAAATGAATCGCCTTATTCTCATTTAAAAGTTGAACTGCTTCATAGGTTTTTTTATCCGATAAAAGTTTGGAAACTTCCTTTTGCCAGTTTGTCTTTTGACGCCTGATTTCAGATAAGGTAACAGAACCTATTTTATCTTTTATCAGCTCAAAAGCCCCTCCTCTTTCAACACTTAAAAGCTGCCTATCATCTCCAACAAGGATTGTTTTTAAATTTTTATTTTTTGAAATTTTTAATAACTCAATTAAAGCTGAATTTTGAACCATTGCGCTCTCATCAACCAATAAAACTGAGTTTTTTAAAATATTTATTTTCTCATTTTTTACTTTAAACAAAAAACTGTGAACAGTATGAGCTTCAAATCCATCGTTTAGTAAATCTTTGGCCACACTGTGCGTTGGAGCAAGTGCCATAACAGGGGTTGTTTTTTCAAAAGACTCTTTAATGGCCTTAAGTAGGTGACTTTTTCCAGTTCCTGCACGGCCTTCAATGACCACCAATGACTCTTGGCTGCACGCTTTTTTAAGAGCGTTTTCTTGCTCAGAATCTAGTGTAAAATTCTTTGAAATTTTTTCTAAAATACTTAAATTAACAGATTTAAATTCCTTATCTTTAAAAGAAGAGGCAAGCCTGTTTAAAAACTTTTCTTCATCCAAAATTTTTTGAGTGGTGTAAAGACCCGTGAAGGTTTTTGTAGTGGTATCTAAGAGTTTTAAACAGAACTCACTTTTTAAAATATTATTTTTTAAATCCACATTTAACTCTTCAACACCATGCTTTTTTAAGAAATGATCCACGTCATTTTCACCAAAAACAGATTTTGTTTTTGTTAAAGAATCCAACACACTTTCAGCTTCAAAAACTCTCCTTTTATTTTCAATACTCGTTTCAATACTTGACTTTATTAAATCTGTTCCATTCTTTCGAAGTCTTACAGGTCCTAAATGTTCTTGAGATATAATTCCAATGTCATCTACTTTAAAATCAAGATTATTTTCTATAGCATACTTTTCTTGAAATTCCTTAAATTTAAGGCCAAGGTTTTCTGCTTCTTTAACTTTTTTAAATCTTACAACTGGATCTAAATCACGTGCTTTTTTTCCAAATGTCTCACCTGTTTCATCGAAATAACGCGTTGTTACTAAAACGTGAGCGTGCCAGTTTTCATTTTCTTCGTGTGGTGAATGAATATCAAGTTGAGCCGCCAATCCTTTTGAAACAAATTCTTGTTCAATAAATTCTTTTGCAATTTTTATTTTATGCTCAAGTGTTACGCATTTTTCTTTTGGAAGAGCAAGAACAACGTCTTTACAAACTTGAGAGTTAATGCGCTTTTCCCACTTTTCTGCTTCATTCCATAAAACTGAAGAGTATTTAAATTTTTCATGTGCACCCTTTGGAAGCAGAACTTCGTGAAAAACGTTGTCTGTCTTTTTTGTAAAGTTAAATAATTGACCAGTTCTATCACATTCAACGGCTGAGCGTTCATTATAAGCTGACTTTCTACAAGCGTTACCACCTGTGCTCCTTGAAACGTACTCTAATCTTGCAAACTGTATGGCCATATCTAATACTAACACATGTTTTAAAAAGCGCAAACATAGTTTGCATATTGCGTATGTTTTAATTTACGCTTCGCTATTAACATAACGACTTCGTCGATTTTTTTACCTTTTAACTTAATTTTTCACATTTTTGCTAGATTTTTGGTTGTCAAAAAGCTAATCTTAAAATAAGAAAACTATTTATACGGCATAAACAATGTCTGACTTAACTCCAACAAAGAAAATCCAACAGAAAATTTCAAAAATCAAAGAACAAGAAGCAAAGCTTAAAAACCAAGAAAGAAAAATTCGAACAAAAAAATTAATCGAACTTGGTGGTCTTGTAAAAAAATCTGGATTAGAAAATCTAACATCAAACTGTTTATATGGGGCACTACTTTCGATCAAAGACCAAAGTTTAAACATTGAAAAAATGAAGCAGTGGGAAACTTTAGGAGGATCAACTTTTAACGCAGAAAAACGTGAAGAAACTTTAAAAATTGTAACTGTATCCTTAAAAGAAAAACCAACATCTGACATAAAAGAATCTTTTAAAAAAATTGGTTTGAAGTGGAACGCTTTGAGATCTGAATTTGAAGGACGAATTGATTTAGAGATGTCACAATCTAAAATTGAATTATGTGGCGGAACAATAACTCTTCTTTAATTTGGTATTTTAAACTTATGACAAAATTATCGCTGCAAGATTTGCATATTCTAACACAAAAAAAGACTGCCCAAGTTGAGGTAAAAAAAGAAGAATTCTTTACAAAATTTAAGAAAGAGCGAGAAGAAACTTCTCTTGAAAATTCAAAAAATCATGGCCAGAATTTTGATGTCATAAAAGAAAAAATAGAGTCAAAAAACCGTAGAAGACCAAAGCTTACTCCAGAAGAAATTGAAGCAAAAAAAATTCAAAAAGAAAAAGATCTTCTCACCCAACAACAACAAAAAGAGGCCCTTAAACTTTACCTTGAAAGACGAAAAGAAGCACTCTCTTATCTGTGCAATGCCTACCCTCTTTGTTTTAATTTACAAGATCCAAAGCCTCTTAAAATCGGCATTGGAAAAGATGTTTTAAATCAGTTTAAAGAATCTTTTAATATCTCTAAAATCACCCTAAGAAAGGCCTTGGAATTTTACACAAGACGCCAAAAATATTTAGAAAATTGCTTAAAATGTTCCCATAGAATTACTTTGTCTGGTGAACAAGATGCCCATCTTTCTCAAAAAGATAAAGACTTTGTAAAAGAAAAACTTGAAGGAGTTTTACAAAAAAAAGCCGTCCTAGACGCTGACCACGCAACTCGTTTAAAAAAGTTTGAAATTTGGAAAAGCCATCAAGAAAAGGCAGCTTTAAAAAAGGAAAATGAGGACAAGGAAATATAAAAAAGGAGAGTTAAAACTCTCCCTCTTTTAAGCCTATTGCTTCAAAAATCTGTTCAATCGACAAGCCCATCTTTTTTAGCTTTTGAGCCATCTCTTTTTTCTCTTCAAAAGCTTTTAGCCTTTCTTCTTCACGCCCTTCTTCACGCCCTTCTTCAAAACTATCTTCCATCAAGGTTTTTTCTGTTCGAATAGCATCCATATAAGACTCATAATAAGCAAGCTCTTCTTTAGTTAAAGCTGCCTCTTGAGAAAGCTCTAAGGCTTCTATAATTTCTTTTTCCTCTTGAAATTCCTTAGGAACTTCTAACATGTTTTCTGTTTCATTTAAGAACCTAAACCAAAGAGCTCTTAGTTTTTTTTCTTGAAGGGTTTTAAATTTAAATTTAGGAAGTTCTACAAAAACGATCTCCATCCCTTTTAGATATTTAGTCGTATCACCAACTTTTGTTAATTTATAATGGTGGTAATACTCATTTGGATTTGGATCAAATTCATTATCTACAAGAGCCAAACCATACACATCACACAATTCTTTGTAAGGCTGACCTGAATACAATTGATTCACATAAGCTTTGGAACATCCATAAAGCATTCTGGAATTAAAGCTAGGAGACCAGTTCATTTGCATCTCGATTATAAAAATCATCCCACTTTTGTCGTAGCATTTAACATCTACAATAGACCGCTTAAACTCGGGGATGATTGGAACTTCTTCAGGAGTTAGGTATTCCAAATGATCGATTTCAACCCCTTCAGGAAGAGGCATAACAGCATTTAAAAAGCTCTTTAAAATAGCAGGATGAGACCCAAAGATTTTTTTAAAGATCACATCACTTTTGGGGCTTAAAAATCTAGAGGCTTTAATCATTTTAATTAGTTTTAAAGGGAAATTTATATTTTATAATATAGCACGAAAGTGGCTGTTTTTCTAGTGTTTTTGGATATTTTTGTTTTTAACCCTTTTTTAACTTCTCCACAAAATCTGTGGATAACTCTGTGAGCGAAGGGTGAAATTTCCCTTAAACAGCCCTTAAATAACTGTGCTTAAAAAAGTGGCACGATTTTTCCATCAACAATGAGGGGGGTCAAAAAAAACGTCAACTTAGACTCTAAGAGATCCTCCCATTTATGTCAACTAACCATAAATACACTCTATCCTGACACCAAAGATCGCAGTCATTTGACATCAAGTTAGGCGGTACTCTAGGTGGGTAGCATGGGGATTATTACTGAAGCTTTCACGACAGTAGCTTACATTTAAATATAAATTACAACTTATAAGTTATAAATTACAATATTATTTTACTACACGAGCCGCACTCGCCATTCAATATGACAACATCAGTTCTATAATAAACTGATCTACGATTTATAATTTATAATTTATTGGATGTTTAGATATTTGGAACTAGTTGTTGCGGCCCGCTTTTATAAATGCACGGACCCGCTTTTATCGGTGTAAGTGGGACCAAATTAAATGACTCTATCCAAAAATCTGGGCCCACGATTCAAATGCTTTTATAATTTTATGGGACCACATTATTTGCA
>DATDSS010000165.1:0-3274 GCA_035291245.1 Alphaproteobacteria bacterium
GAAAAGTTGAAAAAAATCGGTTAACACTTAACAATAAAAACACTATAAACTTTAAACTTAACGAAAGAGATATTAAATGTCTTTACAACAAACACTTTCTATTATTAAGCCAGATGCAACACGTCGTAATCTAACTGGTAAAATCAATGCGACGATCGAAGCAGCTGGCCTTAGAATTGTTGCACAAAAACGCCTTTGGCTTACAAAAGACCAAGCTGAAAAATTTTACGAAGTACACAAAGAACGCGCATTTTTCCAAGATCTCGTTTCCTTTATGATTTCTGGTCCAGTGGTTGCTCAAGTTTTAGAAAGTGACGATGCTGTAACGCTTTACCGCGATGTTATGGGAGCCACAAACCCTGCAAATGCAGCAGATGGCACAATTCGTAAGCTTTATGCAGAATCCATTGAAGCAAACTCAGTACACGGATCAGACAGCCTTGAAAACGCAGAAAAAGAGATTCAATTCTTCTTTAGCGGCTGTGAAATTGTAGGATAATAACGTATGCCAACACAGCGGGTGATTTTTAATCTCCCTAATGGGTTATCGCTTTTAAGGGCGGCTTTGACGCTGCCCTTGTGTTATTTTGTGGCAAATAGTCACTATGAATGGGCGTTTTATACACTCATACTTGCAGGTCTTACAGACTGGATGGATGGATTTTTCGCCAGATATTTAAATCAAACTAGTATTTTTGGAACCATTATCGATCCTCTAGCTGATAAAATATTTGTAGGGATCGTATTTTCGTACTTGTTTTATTTACATCTCATACCTTTTTATCTTTTTGCCCTAATTTTACTTAGAGATCTTGCAATTTTAGCAGGAGCATTTGTATTAAACTTTTTCAAAAAACAAACAACTTTTAAGCCTACCGGCCTTAGTAAAGTAAACACAGCCTTTCAGCTTAGCTATTTGTTTTTCACTTTATATAATTTAGCTTATGGAGAAATTAAGTTTTTCTTAACAGTTTTGAGTTATGCTGTAGGCATGCTTACTGTTCTTACTTGGGGGCAGTATGGTTATTTATTTTATAAAAAGATTACGGCCTAACTCTTTATTAAGTATTAAAGGTGCTTTGCAATGATTAAGACAAATGACAGAGTTTTTTGGTTATTGCTTTTAGGAGCTTCTTTTTATTCTTTAGGTTATGTTATTTCTTCCTTAAGCGGAATTTTAATGCCCTTTGTAGTTGGGCTTTTGGGCGCTTACACTCTTAATACTTTTGTAACCTTTTTGGTAAAATGGAAAGTTCCAAGGTCACTTGCAAGTGGGATTGCAGTTCTTGGAGTCATAACATCTATTGTATTGTTTTTATTTGTTCTAATTCCTTTTTTTCAATCTAATTTACTAATTTTAGCTGTTCACGTGCCTGGTTTAGTTGAAAAATACTTCCAAGACGTGCAAAAACTATTACATGCAGGTGATACAGTTTTTAATTTTTCTGACTCTTCTCACTTAAAGCAGCAGTTTGCAACCCATATTGGTGATATTTTTAACTTTACAAGTGCATTTTTAGGTAAAGCCATGACGCAAAGCCTTGCGTTTGCGAGTTTTTTATCTATGTTAGTCGTAACACCTGTTGTTATGTTTTATTTGCTAAATGACTGGAACAGGGTTGTTAAAGCCTGCAAAAACGCTCTTCCAAAGGCTTATTCTCTCAAAATTTTAGAAATTTCAGAGGAAATACATGCCATGCTCTCAAGTTTTGTAAGGGGACAATCAAAAGTCTGTTTACTATTAAGTATTTGCTATTCAACAGCTTTTTGGGTGTTAGGCTTAAAAAATGCTTTTTTTATTGGTTTTTTAACGGGAATGCTTTCTTTTGTGCCCTATTTAGGAATGGTTGTTGGCTTTATGTTAAGCTTAATTGTAGCCTTTGCCCAAGGTCAGTCGTCTGAATTTATTTTACTATTAGGCGCTATTTTTGTGGTAATTGCCATTATTGAAGGAAACTTACTTACCCCAAGACTCGTTGGAAAAAAAATAGGTCTCCACCCAGTTTGGGTTATTTTTTCAGTCTTTGCAACGGCCACAATCGTTGGGTTATCGGGCGTCTTACTTGCTCTTCCCCTTGCGGCTATAATTAGGGTAGTCAGCAAGCACTTTTATGCGTATTATCAAGAAACAGAATTTTATAAAAAAGCATCTTAGGCGTTGATTTTTACGTGTTAGAGCAACTTTTACTTCCCCTTTCCTATTTAACAGACTATTCCTATAGTGCCTTTAGACCCCTTAACTATTGTAAAAAGGCATTTGATTGGATTGCTATATGGCCAAATGTTTCTTTTTCATCTGCAGTTATTGCTGGAGAAAAGGGCGTTGGAAAAACGCATCTTAGTTTTTTGTGGCATGAAAAGAGTAAAAGCCACTGGGTAAAAAAAGAGGATATTCTTGAAAATCTTTTAAACAAAAAAGCTTACAGCATCGATGATGTAGAAAATTTTATTGGCATCAAAGAGAAAGAAGAAGTTTTATTTCATCTCTATAATCACGCAAAGCTCAATCAAAAACCTTTATTAATTACAGCTCAAAGACCAATTGTTGAGTTTGACTTTTTTTATAAAGATTTAAAATCTAGGCTTTTAGAAATTCCAGCCTTTTTTTTAGAAAACCCTAGTCAAGAAGAGCTGGAAATATTACTTATAAAACAGTGCCACGATATCGGCTTAGACTTAGATAAAGACATAGTCCTTTATCTTTTTAATTATATTGAAAGAACAGCTCTTGATGTGAATGGCGCTATTGCTAAGCTCTCAAAGGCTTTGGGAGGTAAAAAAATCCTTACAAAAACATTAATTGAAACTGTTTTTTTAACAAAATATAGCTAGAAAAATTTCTTTTAAGTATCGTCAAAACTTCCCATAAAGGTTCCCTAGATTTCAGTCTTAATTCACGTGACTCTAAACAATAATAAATTCTTTTCTCGACAAAGTCCCAAAAAATTGATATAAAAAAAGAGTTGGGGCCATTAGCTCAGTTGGTAGAGCGGCTGACTCTTAATCAGTAGGTCGTAGGTTCGAATCCTACATGGCCCACCATCCCCCCTCTTTTTTAAATTCCTTATAAGAAAAGACTACTTCAAGTTAGTAACTATTTTATTAAGCACGTAGGCTTTGAAACTCTTTTGTTGCTAAAGCCCCTTTAACAGAGGCTTTTTTTAAAATTCACCCCTTAATGACAGGCGCTGTGTCAAATGACGTTAAGGTGTCTTTAACAACCAGTGGAGCTTCTAGGAGGGCTTTCTTAAGCAATGATTTAAGAGCAGCTTGA
>DATDSS010000166.1:0-2659 GCA_035291245.1 Alphaproteobacteria bacterium
CTCAAGAAGCTTTTTCTTAAGAACCTTGCATCCACTCCCCACACATACTAAAGTCAAAAGCAACGAGAAAACCTTAAAAAGTGCCCCCACTACTTATGACTGCTTTTGACCAAGCCCCAGATGATAAAGAATCACAAGACATAGACTACCTCTCTTTTTTAAATCCCGCCCAAAAAGAGGCCGTTGAAACCACGCAAGGGGCTGTTTTGGTTTTAGCAGGAGCAGGAACTGGAAAAACGCGTGTTCTAACAACTCGTATTATTCATCTTTTAAGATCAGGTTTGGCATATCCTTCTCAGATTTTGGCAGTGACCTTTACTAATAAGGCTGCTCAAGAAATGAAGCACCGTATACAATCCGTGCTTCCCAAAGCTTCAGAAGGTCTTTGGATAGGAACGTTTCACGCCATGGGGGTAAGAATTTTAAGACGTCATGGAGAGCTTATAGGGCTTAATGACCGCTTTACTATTTTAGATATGGACGATCAAATAAAGCTTTTAAAACAAATTTTAGAAGCCTATCAAGTGGATGACAAAAAGTACCCTGCAAAAATGATGGCAAACGTCATTTCAAGGTGGAAAGATAAGGCTTTAACCCCTGAAAGACTCAAAAAACAGGAGCCTGACCAAGGATTTTTTTTAGATATTTATCAAGCTTACCAAGACCGGCTTAACATTTTACAAGCAGTGGATTTTGGTGACTTGCTTTTACATTGTTTGACACTTTTTCAAAATCACCCTGACGTTTTACAATCCTACCATAGGCAGTTTCAATATATCTTAGTTGATGAGTATCAAGATACGAACGTGTGCCAATACTTGTGGCTAAGACTTCTTGCCCAAGGAACTGGAAACATCTGTTGTGTTGGCGATGATGACCAATCAATTTACGGTTGGAGAGGAGCAGAAATTGGTAATATATTAAAGTTTGAAAAGGACTTTTTAAACCCAACCATCATTAAGCTTGAAGAAAACTATAGGTCAACGCCTCATATCTTAGGAGCAGCTTCTGGACTTATTCAAAACAACGAAGGGCGCCTTGGAAAAAGCTTATGGACCAAAAGTGATGGCGGTGAAAAGATACAACTTATCGATTGTTATGATCATGAAGAAGAGGCCCGCTTTGTAAGTGATGAAATTGAAGACCAACAAAGAAGCGGTGTTTCACTAAATTCTATGGCCGTTCTTGTAAGAGCTGGATTTCAAACCAGAGCATTTGAAGAACGTTTTTTAAAAGCAGGCATTTCTTATAAAGTCATCGGCGGCTTAAGGTTTTTTGAACGTCAAGAAATTAAAGATGCCATTGCTTACTTTAGGTTAAGCGCCAATCCAACAGATGGTCTTGCTTTTGAGCGTATTATAAATATCCCCAAACGTGGTATTGGGGCAACAACTTTAAAAAAACTTCATGTCTTGTGTTTGGAAAAAAATTACTCAATGTTTCAAGCTGGACTTGAGGTCGCAGCAACTGATGCAACTGTTAGGACTTCTACGCGCATTGCTTTAAAAGAGTTTTTACAAAAAATTGAAACCTGGCACGAATGGGCTCAGACTCTTGATCTTTCAACTTTTGCCAAACAAGTTTTGGATGATAGTGGTTATACCCAGCACTGGAAAAGCGACACCTCTTTAGAAGCATCCTCACGTTTGGAAAACTTACGCGAACTTGTTCAAACTTTAGAAGACTTTTCAAGTTTGGAAGAATTCTTAGAACACGCAAGTCTTGTGATGGATGTGCAAAAAGAAACAGTCACAGAGTGTGTGACGTTAATGACACTTCATGCCGCAAAAGGTTTAGAGTATGACACTGTCTTTTTAGCAGGTTGGGAAGAAGGTATTTTTCCTCACCAAAAGTCTTTAGATGAAAGTGGGACGATGGGGCTTGAAGAAGAAAGAAGACTTGCTTATGTGGGCTTAACGCGTGCAAAAAAACAAGCCATCATCACCTTTGCTCATCGAAGAAAACTTTATAACGGCTGGCAACAAGCCATTCCCTCAAGGTTTTTAGAAGAGATCCCCAAGCAGCACTTAGACAGAAAAAGACGCTTTTCAAGACCTGCTCAACCTATGTCGCCTTATGGTTTAAATCATAGGTATTCAGACAAAAGGCGCCCTCAACCTGTACAATCTTTTCAAAAAAAGGCTCCTCAAGCTGGTCCTGTTATTATTGATGTATTCCCAGATGATGACTTTAATCAAGATGTTGTATTTGACAAGGCAGGGCTTCGGGTACGTCATAAAATATTTGGGCTTGGAAAAGTTGTTTCAGGTGATAATGACCAGTGGACAGTACGATTTGACAGTGGTGACACCCGTAAAATCATAAAAACGTTCTTAACACCACTGGAAGGATAGGATCTTTCAAGATAGGATCATCCAGGGCTTTCCCTTAATCTTTCTAAGATCAAAGAATTTCGTGGAGATAGCTTACCATCCTCTTTTTTTGAAGAGAGTCATTGGAATTTAAAAAAAATCTCACACAGGCTGAAAAATGCATAGGCGGTTCTTTAAAAGTGAGGTGTACTGTGGGCTGCACCGTATGGCTTCCATGGCTTTTGTACACGACAAAGAGAGAATTGCTGTTTTTTTTGAGAAAAAAGGTGGAGGCCGAGACTGGAATCGAACCAGCTTACAAGGATTTGCAGTCCTCTACATCACCA
>DATDSS010000167.1:0-2878 GCA_035291245.1 Alphaproteobacteria bacterium
AAAAATATCTCTTAGAGAAAAAAAATCCCCGTTAATATTATTGGCGCTAAGATTTAGATGGGTTAGCCCGCCAAAAAGCCCCTTAAGCTCAGGATCACTGAAAACTTCATAAGCGGTTTCACCCAGATTATTACCAGACAAATTTAGTTTTTTTAAAGAAGGAAGTTTTTTTAAAATTTTTATAATGCTTTTGGGCGCTGGTTTTAATTTTACAGACGAATTGGTCAAATTCAACTCCATGAGATTGCCCAGCTTTGGCATTTTCCATGAGGTGTTTTTTCGATAAAGTTGAGTGTTTTCTAAGGTTAAGTGTTTTAAGGACATTAACTTTTTTAAATTTTTTAGATTATCTTGATAAAGTTCTGTATCAGAAATAAATAAAGACTTAAGATTTTCATGATCTTTTACAAAGTTTAAAAAACCTTCTTTTGTTAAAACTGCGTCTAATGCTACTTCTGTCAGGTTAGGGTTTTTTTTTAAAAAGGAGACTATATTGTTTGACAAAGCGTCTTTTTTTAGGAGATTAAGCTTATAAAAAGAATTGAATGATCTAAATTCAATGGAAGTTAAATTTTTTTGGCAAAGAAACTCCAGGTTGTTAAAAAAATACGTTATTGAGTCATATTTTTCACCTGTAAGCCTTCTTTCAGACTGTACAAAAGTGAATGTATTTAAATCTTTCGACTTTTGAACAAGATTAAAAAGATCCTCTTTATTTGAAAAAATAAAGTTACATCTTATTAGCCCTAGTTTTTTTAATGTGTTAGTCTGCCCCTGTAATACGTCACTTGTTATTCTACAGTCTTGTAACGTAAGTTCATTTAGCTTTCCTAGTGTTTTTGGGAACGTCTCTAGATTTAGATTTGTTAGTTTCAAAACAGTAATACTTTTTAAATTTGGATGCGTTTTAATGAAGCTATAATGAAAATTTAGAAGTATTTTTTTAGAGCCTTTATCAATAATTTTGGTAAAGTCTTCTTGTGTCTTTGGGGCTAAAAGCCTGTTGTTGTAAAATTCATAAGTTCCAGAATCTGCCCAATTTTTGCAAGTAAGTCTGCAATTTTGAAGGTCTTCACGAGGAAGAAATGTCATTATTTCAAAAATGATATCTTTCATCTCAGTAGAAAAAACTGAAAAATTTTGGCAACTGTGTGCAGCGGGATTAAAATCCATTAAGTCGTTATGACAATATCCTTGAAATGAGCTTATGGAATGCAAAAAACTTCCCAAAAGCATGTGTTTTGTAAAGCGTAACGTAAATTGAATGATTGACAATAGCACACCTTTATTTTGAAATAATCTTATAAGGATATTACATTGAAAGTTTTTTTATGTCACGTTTTTTGATCTTATTTTTAATACCTAGCTTTTTTGCATTTTCAACTGAGTTTGATATTAACTCTGATGGGGATCTTACTCCAAAGTCTCAAGCATCCACAGATTCTCACGACACACAATTTTTTGAAAAAAAACTTTCTAAAATTTCAACAAAAGAGGAAGTTGAAAACGTCGCAAAAAACGCCCTAGCTCCCCACATTTATAAAGTATTACAAAATTTAGTTGAGATCGTCTTTTATGAAAAACCTGATTATGGTATAGAGATAATCCCCTTAAATTGGGGGAATTTCATAGACGAACTTTTAAAAAAAGACGAAAAAGACCAGATTTCAAAAATAATAAAACTCTATAACTTGAGAGTAAATCTTTCTAAGCAAACTCTAAGCGCATATTTGAGCCATAATTTAGAAATTCTAAGCTCAAATAAACACTTTAAGTTCCCTTTTTCTTATTACAATCCTTTAGAAAAAAACTAAAAATTAAGCCCCATAAGATTGTAAAGATTACGTTTTTTTTCCATCCAATTTTCAACGACTTTCACATGTAAAAAAAGATGAACGGGCCTATCGAGAAGTTTTTCAAGTTCAAAGCGAGCAGACGTTGAAATAGACTTAATCTTTTCTCCTTTGTGCCCCAAAAGAATGGCCTTTTGCCCTTCTTTTGCCACGTAAATTACTTGATTTATTTTTATAGAACCATTATCAAAATGCTCGAGATTTTCAGTTTCTACAAAAGTTTCATAAGGCAGCTCTTGACGAAGTTTGGTATAGAGTTGTTCTCTTGTAAATTCCGCAACCCAAAGCTTTAACGGCATATCAGTTAGTTCGTCTTCTGGGTAAAGCCAAGGAGAGGCTGGGGCAAGCGTTGCAAGATAATCTTTAAAATCTTGAATGCCATCTGATTTTAAAGCAGAAATCATAAAAGCTTTTTGGAATTTAATATCTTTTGTGTAAAATTCAACTCGGCTTAATAAGGTTGGCCTATCTAAAAGGTCAATTTTATTCATAACGATAATTAAGTGATCTTTGCTTACTTTTTCTAAAAGATCACGTTGATTTTGGCCGTCTCTTGTATGAGGGGGGACTTTCAAATCGATGACAAAAGTGTTTAAATCACTTTCTTTGTAAGACGTCCAAGCAGCCTCTACCATGGCGCGTTCAAGACGTCTTTTTGGCTCAAAAAGGCCAGGGGTATCTACGAAAATAAGCTGAGTTTCCTCTTGCATTGCAATTCCCAGAATTCTTTGACGTGTTGTTTGAACTTTTGGGCTAACAATTGATACTTTTTCCCCCACAAGAGCATTTAAAAGTGTTGATTTTCCTGCGTTAGGTATTCCAAGAAGCGTAATAAAAGCGCATTTTTGCATTAAAAGTCCTTAAAGTTCTTTGTTAAAAGTCAAATTTCCAAGCTATTGCAAAAAAGCCTAGAACAAGCTGCTAAAGGATTGCAAGCTTTTTTCGAAGAAAACCTATCACCCAACATAAATTATTAACCCCCCAAAGGAGAGGTTTGGAGTGTCAAGCTGAGAGTGCTCTTGATG
>DATDSS010000168.1:0-2568 GCA_035291245.1 Alphaproteobacteria bacterium
TCACGGAACGCCAGATTTAACGTCTATACTATCAATGATTCGAAATGGCTTTTATATAAGTAATTCTAAGCAAGGCACAGCAGTCTATGGACCAGGAGTGTATGCAGCCACAGATAAAAATGTTGCAGAAGAATATGCCAAAGGAAAAGGGGTTGTTTTATCGGTTCCTCTTAAACTCACCAAAGACTTAAGAATTCTTGATTTAGGCAAAATTTCAGAGACAAAGGACCTTTTAAAAACGCTTGATTGTAAAAATAATGATGAGCTTTTTGGTATTTTACAAGCTCGCTATGACATTGATGCAATCATCCCAGAAAATCAGCCAGCCTATCTTGTGGTTCAAAATGCAAGCATTTTAAAAATGCCAAAGGACTTTTCACTTTTATTAAAAAAGCAGCTTAAAACAATTGATAGCGAACTAAAAACCATTTCCAGCAAGACATCTTGGTATGATAGCAAGGAGGGGATTGACAAAGCTTTAAACAATCTTCACCCGACTGGAGCTTTTAGAGCCCTTGCCAGCATGTGCAAAGTGAACCAAGAAGAGTATCATGATATTTTTGGGCGTTATTTACGTAAATTGCTGGAAAAAAAGCCGTTACCTGTTTTTCATATTCTTAGCAAAGGTTGGAGCTATTGGGAAGATCAGCATGAAGGTTTTGTAAACGAACTGGCTTCAGGGCAAAAAGAAAATTTACCAAAGGACTTTACGAGCAATCCAAAAAAATGGGTTGAGTTGATACAAAGAATTAAGATAGCCGCAGGTCCTAACGTGTCAAATAATATGACTTTTAGCGATTTACACATTCTAGAGGTCATAAAATTATCACAATTAACAGATTTTTCAGAGGATCAAGACACTTTAATAAACTGCTTCTATTCTCTAAAAAGTATAGTTTATGAAATAAACGAGATAATTGGATGGCGAGGGGATCTGAATCCTTTCCATTTTTGGCATATTTTCTTAAAAGTATCCAAAAACCTTACAAATGAGCAACGAAGTGAAGTTGTTTCTACTTTTCTTTCTAATGGGAAAATCAATGAGTGGAGTAGAAAAAAGTTACATTTAATTAAGCTTTTGACTGATTGTGTAACACACAAACACACGGAGTTTGGATACCCCTTTAACAATGCTTCTTTGGATACAACCTTAGATGGATATGTTGCAGAAAAATTTAAAGAAATTTTAGTTGAGTTTGAAAAAGTAAGTGGATCCAGTTATCTTTCTGACCCATCTTGGGATTTAATTGAAAAGCAAGGTTTTAACACCCTTGAAATTTTAAAGTGTTTGGGCGAACTTAAAGCTGCAGTGGGCCTAAACGCTGATAAGTTCTTTTATAAGGAGATTTTTTCCGATTTCTTAAACTCTGGCCTTATGGAGCATAAAGATAAAGAGTCGATTTTAAAGATGCTAACTATGCTTCAACAGGATAACTATGGTTTGACGTTCAATAAAAAGACTACCTACCACACGACTATCTTTGGTGAACCTGTTACTCACGCTTATGATGCCGGTATTTTTGAGGTCATTAACCTAGTTAAAGAGCTCTCATGTCTTGATAAATTTGGGTTGTTAAACAAACTTTGTTATTTTAAATCACAAAATGATTATATGATTTTTGATCAGTTTAAAAAACTTTATGAAGAACAAAAAACAATGCCCACTTGCTTACAAGGAGTAGATTTAAAAAAAGAAAAGCAAGGCTATACAACATATTTGGGCTTTATAGGGGAGGACGCGCTCAATGATGAAATAAGTATTTATAACGAAAGACTCAAAAAAATCTATAAAAAATACAATGAAGTTACATTTTATTTGATAGATTAAGAAAAAAGCCCAGCTAGGAATTTTTAAGTTGGGCTTTTTAAGTTGGGCTTTTTAAGAAATTTAAGCGTTCTTTTTTTCTTTTAAATATGCAGATACGCTTTCGTTTGTTGCCTTAATAGCTTTTTTCTCTTTTGTCCAGTTAGCAGGGCAAACTTCCCCATGTTTTTCCACATGTTGAAGGGCTTCAACCATGCGCAATGCTTCGTCTACGTTCCTTCCTAGGGGGAGGTCGTTTACCACTTGGTGTCTTACGATTCCTTGGGTATCAATTAAAAAAAGTCCACGAAGTGCAACGTTTCCTTGTGTTAAAACACCATAATCTTGTGCTATTTTTCCACCTAAATCAGAAAGTAATCCGTAAGATACTCCTTCTATTCCGCCTTTTTCCAAAGGTGTATTGAGCCAAGCTTGGTGTGTAAAGTGGCTGTCAACGCTACACCCAAGTAACGTAACACCAAGTTTTTTAAAGTCTTCTAATCTTTCTTGAAAGGAAATGATTTCAGTTGGGCAAACAAAGGTAAAGTCCAAAGGATAAAAAAACAAAACGACATATTTTCCTTTGAGCTCATCCAAAGAGAGTTCTTCAAAACGATCTTTATAAGCAACGGTTGCTTTAAAAGCTGGAGCAGATTTTGTAACGAGTGACATAACTTAAGTTCCTCTTCTCTTAGTTAAATTGAGTGTTCTTATAGTGACTGATTTTTAAATTTTGTAAAAGAGAAAGGTGAGTAAGTTTTAGG
>DATDSS010000169.1:0-2446 GCA_035291245.1 Alphaproteobacteria bacterium
CAGTTGACCAAGAAGCTCTTGTTTTAAAAGGTTTGGACGGCTTGAAAACGCGTGCTAAAACGCTGATTGAGCTTGCAAGTGGTGCAAGTATTTATCTAAGTGAGCCGTCTTATGACGCCTTAGACGAAAAAGCTTTGAGTTATTATACACCCCAAACAAAAGAACTAATTAAGGAATTTATCACGCTTTTTGAAAAGCTGGAAGCTTTTGACCATACCGCTTTAGAAAAAGCTGTGCGTGATTTTTGCGCTGAAAAAACGTTAAAAATGGGAGCAGTTGCTCAACCCCTAAGAGTGGCCTTGACAGGGGCTACTGTTTCTCCTAGCGTTTTTGAGATTATGGAAGTGCTTGGAAAAGAAGGATCTTTAAAAAGACTGCGACACTATAGCGCATCTTAAAATATTTTAGTTTTTAATCCCTCGTTAACAAATTCGTATTAAACTTGATTTATTGAGTTAATTTTTTAACGAGAGATTTTTTTGTGAAATTTACATCCTGGCAGCGCAGTTTTTTAAAGCTTCTTGGTCTAAAATTATTGATTGTCTTGGCTCTAATTGTGTTTATAAAATCCACAAAACCTGAGCAATCCTCTGAAAGAATCTCCCCTATTTTGAGAAAGGACATACCTTGATGGAGCTTGATATGGTAACTTTGTCGCGATGGCAGTTTGCTATTACGGCTATGTATCATTTTCTATTTGTTCCCTTAACCTTGGGGCTTTCAATTTTGCTTGCAATTTTTGAAAGCATCTATGTGATGACAAATAACGTAATTTGGCGCCAAATCACCCAGTTTTGGGGAATTTTATTTGGTATTAACTTTGCTATGGGGGTCTCTACTGGCCTTCCCATGGAATTTCAGTTTGGTATGAATTGGTCTTATTATTCCCACTATGTAGGAGATATTTTTGGATCTATTCTTGCCATAGAGGGGTTGATGGCTTTTTTCTTAGAAGCAACCTTCATTGGGCTATTTTTCTTTGCTTGGGACAGGATTTCAAAAGTTGCTCACTTGTGTGTCACTTGGGGGCTTGCTATGGGAACAAACCTTTCAGCACTTTGGATTTTAATTGCCAATGCCTGGATGCAAAACCCCGTAGGATCTGAATTTAATTTAGATACGCTTCGAATGGAGTTAACGTCTTTTTATGATGTAGTTTTTAACCCTGTTGCACAATCAAAGTTCGTTCACACTGTTAGCGCTGGCTATGTAACAGGGGCTGTATTTGTGCTTGCCATTAGCGCCTACTATCTTTTAAACAATAAACATGTAGAAATAGCAAAGCGTTCTATGACCGTTGCTGCAAGCTTTGGCTTAGCTTCTGCTCTATCTGTTGTTGTTTTAGGGGATGAAAGCGGTTATGAAGCAACACAGCATCAAAAACTAAAACTTGCTGCTATGGAAGGGCTTTGGGAACAACATCCTGCTCCTGCTAGCCTTACTCTATTTGGTATTCCAGATGTAAAAGCTCAAAAAAATCACTATGAAGTGAAAGTCCCTTGGCTTTTAGGCCTTATTGCCACCAGATCATTTAACCAAGAAATTCCAGGTATTAAAGAGCTTTATGAGCTTTCTAAAAAAAGAATTGAAAATGGAAAAATTGCTTATGGCGCTTTGGAAAAGCTCAAAGAAAACAAACAAGATCAAAATGCTCTAGATACCTTTAAAGAATATCAAAAGGACTTAGGTCATGGGCTTTTACTAAAGAAGTTCACCAAAGACCCTGTAACAGCCACGCCTGAAATGGTCGAAAAAGCAGCTCAGTTTACCATTCCCAATGTAGGCAGCTTATTTTGGTCCTTTAGAATTATGGTAGGACTAGGACTTTTCTTTATTGGTCTTTTTGCTTATTCCTTTTATCTGTCTGCAAAACGCAGGCTTGGAAACTCTCAATTTTATTTAAGAGTTTGCATGCTAAGCTTACCTCTTCCTTGGATTGCAGCAGAACTTGGCTGGTTTGTTGCAGAACACGGAAGACAACCTTGGAGTATTGATGGTATTTTGCCAACGTTTTTAAGTGCGTCTAATGTGCCTGCCTCCTCAGTTTTGATTTCATTGGCTGGATTTATTTTGTTTTATAGTATACTTGCAGTAATCGAAGTAAAGCTAATGGCAAAATACATCCGCCGTGGCCCATCTTATTCTTAAATATAGAGGTTATCCATGCATTTACCGTTAGATTACGAAATTTTACGCCTCCTTTGGTGGGCTATTTTAGGAGTGTTACTCATAGGGTTTGCAATTTTACAAGGTTTTGACTTAGGGGTTGCTATTTTAAGCCCTGTGGTTGCAAAAACAGATATAGAACGCCGCATTTTACTAAACACAACAGGTCCCGTTTGGGAATCCAATCAGGTATGGCTGATCTTAGGAGGAGGCGCTGTTTTTGCAGCTTGGCCTGCTTTATATGCTGTTTCTTTTTCAGGTCTTTATTTGGGTATGTTTT
>DATDSS010000170.1:0-7056 GCA_035291245.1 Alphaproteobacteria bacterium
CCCTCCTATTAAAGCTAAATCTGCTGCATCAGCTAAATTTCTGTGGGGGGGTAAGGGGTGTGGGGCTCAAGGCCTTTGCATACGGCAATTTCTCCTGGTTTAAAAGATGCACCCTTTATGGGCTATGCCGCATAGATTTATACGCTTATAAAATTTTTATTGGTGGCGGCTTTGGGACTTTCCTTAAGTCAAGAATTGGCCGATGCTTTTTAAGCATCTTGCCAAGGGGGCTCTTAAGGCTACATACTATAATAAAATTTATTTAAAAATTTAAAAAAGTGTCGTACATACGAGGTCTAAAACAGATATTTCAGTTTAAACTTCCCGATCGTGTTCAATGGCATGAAGGGATGCTTTTAAGCCCTCACCACTTTCAACAAGCTGACCACAGGGTTCATAATCTTTTAAGCTATCAGCTGTCTCAGCTTTTTCCTCACGGCTATGGGTTTTCCCATCTTGAAATTGACACACTTGTTCTTTCTTCCGGGATCGTGAGAGTCCTTCACGTTGAAGCAATCATGCCAGATGGTTTAGTTGTAGAGTTTGAAGCTGCAAAAAATGGAGATCTTAGTGTTGATTTAAGTGAGCTTAAGGACTATGGAAAAGAAAAAGATATTACTATTTATTTGTGCGTTCCTCAAACTCCAACGCCTTTATCAGAGGTAACAGGAGAATGGCCACGCTATGACAGCATTGAAAGTCACGATGTTTTAGATGAAAACACTCTTGATAATCCGCTTTATATTCCCCGCCTCAGACCAAAACTAACTCTTATTGCAGCAGAACACCCGCCGGCTCGTTTTGTAAGCCTTCCCTTTTTAAAAGTTAGCTACACCCATGATGGGTTTGTTGAAAAAACATACTTCCCCCCTGTTTTAAACATCAAAGACCTTAAACAAGTGCACGAAAGGCTCATTGCCTTATGTCAAAACACCCGTGAAAAAGCCTCTTATCTAGCAGAGCAGCTAAGCGGTCATAGTGGAAACGTTTTGGTTTTAGAGATGAATCATCAACTGCAATCACTGTTAATGTGCTTACCAGAGCTTGAACTTTGGTCCCAAGAAGCGTTTGTTCATCCTTTAAAACTCTATGAAATCTTAGTAAGAGCGTATGGTTATTTATCACGGCTAAAACCTTCTGTCTCTTTGGCGCCTGCCTTATCTTACAGACCTTTTGAGTTGTATGAGTGCTTTACGTGGGTTTTTGACGCTATAGAAAACTTATTAAAGGCCTTAGATCAAACGTATACAGCTATTTCTTTTGTTCAAAGAGAAAGACTTTTTAGTTTACAAATGCTGGATATGTACTTAGAAGAAGATCTTTTACTGGGTATTCGAATACCTGCAAACCTTAGTGAATCGCAAATTCGTCAATGGATTCAAGAAGCAGTCATTGCTTGTGATAGTCATGTGGAAACAGTACGCGTTCAAAGAATTGCAGGTTCTGAGCGAGAGGTATTATCCTCTCATGAATGGCAAAATTTAATGCCTGCTCGGGATGTTATTTTTGTAAGGATTAAAAAGGATTCTTCGTTTATAAAACCTCTTGAACATCTTAATATCTTTAATCCTTCTGATACGACTTTAAACAGACCCTTGGAAATCAGCTTATTTGTAAAAAAACAGACCTTGACTGAGAAGGCTTCCTCATGAAGCAAAAAAATATAACGCTAAATAGGTATTTGGTAAATTATTTTCAAAATTTTTACTTTGAAGTGATTAGGCTTAAAGAAAAAGTTGTACAAGCTGAAGATTTCCAAGACCTTGAAGACTCTCAAAGCGAAGAGCTCCCTCCTCAAGAAGTATTGGCTCTTTCTATTCAACGAAAGCTTAAAACAATTTTAAACGATCAACAGATAAAAATATCAAAACAAGCTGGTGATTATACGTTGCGGCAATTTCAAGAAGCTTTGTACATTATGGCAGCTCTTGCAGATGAGGTGTTTTTAACTCTTGATTGGTTTGGAAGAAAAATTTGGAAAGAACATCTTTTAGAAAAACATTTCTTTCAAACTCAACTTGCAGGAGAGCAGTTTTTCACGCGCCTGGATGATTTATTATCTAGTCCTGATGCCCTTAGAAAAGAAATAGCCCCTTTATATTTGTTATCTTTAGGACTTGGGTTTAAGGGGAAGTTTACTAAATCTGAGGACTTACAAAAGCTCAATGCTTATCAAAAAAAGCTCTTTGAAGTTATTGAAGGCCACAGCCCAAAACTCTATCAAGACGATGAAAGAGTGCTGCTTATGCCAGAGTGTTATGAGCATACGATTTTACAAGAATCTTATAAAAAACTCCCAGATATCAGGCGTTGGACTTTTGCATTTTTATCTGTCATAGGAGTTTACCTATTCGCGTCTTATTTCTTGTGGTACAAGCTTGTCCAAGGAATGGATGAAACAGTCCACACCATCTTAAATCAGTCTAGGGTAGCGGTTCCTTCATGAGCGTCATTTCTAATTTTTTGATAGGATTATCTCATAACTTAACACCTGTTTTGGTAACACTTGCCGTTTTAAGCATCCTTGTTATCATTTATATGGTGTATGTAGGAAATAAAGCCTTAAAAGAGGCTGCTAAGAAAAAAGCCCCTGTAAAACCAGAAGAGCCAAAACCGCTATCTCCAACAAAAAGAATGCCCCCTATTGGAGGGCGCTTTAGCGAACATCTCAGCTTAAAAGGGTTTTTTAGAGTAAGCGAACTTAGTCTTTCTTTTTTAAAAGTTTTAGACTTTTTAAGGACGGTTTTTTCAGGAATTAACTATAAATACCGCCTTCCTTGGTATTTAATGGTGGGGGCAAATGAAAGTGGTAAGTCATCTTTGATGAAGTATGCAGCCCTTCGCTATCCTGCAAAACAGCCAGCTTTTACTGCCAATGACTCAAAACCTCCAATTCGGTGGTGGTTTTTTAATAAAGGTCTAATTGCTCAGTTACGAGGAGACTTTTTCTTATCAAAAACTGGGGTTTCCTGTGATGAAGTCTCTTGGCGTCAAGCACTTTCTCTTTTTGCAAGGTACAGAAGTGATAGGCCCCTTGATGGTATTTTATTGTGTCTTCCAGCAAGTGAGTTTTATGGCCCCTCAAGGTTATCTGCTGATGAAATTAACGACCGCGCAAAATTTGTTAGCCAAAAGCTCTTAGCTATGCAACGTAGCCTTGGTCTTAGGCTGCCTGTTTATGTTATTTTAACAAAGTGTGATGTGCTATCTGGGTTTCAAGAATTTTGCCAAGCGCTTCCCTCTCAAGCACGCTATAACATGTTGGGCTGGTCAAATCCGTATGCCCTTGAAATAGCTTATCAAGAAACTTGGATTAGCCAAGCTTTTGAAAACATCAAAGAAAACTTGCTTCACCTTCAATTAGATTTGTTCACTCAAACCAGCAATATCAAACAACATGAAGGGATCTTTGTTTTTCCCAATGAAGTTTCTGCTCTTGAAACTGATCTTTTGACCTATTTGAATTTGCTGTTTCAACCGTCTACTTTTGAAGAGTCCCTTGTTTTAAGGGGTATCTATCTAACAGGGGATAACGGCTTTGGACTTAATGACTCCCTTTATGCAAGTGACATTGACGAAGTTGAGATCAAGCAAAAAGAAGGTATTCAAAAACTCAATCCAACAGGTGCCTTAGATCCATTAAACCAAATTTGTTTTGTAAACGATCTTTTAGTAGACAAAATTTTTAAAGAAACAGGTCTTGCCCAACCTATTGCCAAAAGACTTTATAGTGCTAATAAAAGCTTACAAATGGCAAAATTGGGGACGGCTTCTTTTGCTGTTATTGCCACAACGGGGATGATGCATGCTTATGATAAGTTTTCGTCAAATAAAGATCTTTTGCTTCCAATTCTTGGGCAAATGAACACTGTCTTAAAAGAAATTTCAAGCTTTGAAACGCAGCAAACTACCGCCTCAAGAGATACCTTCAACGAATACTCCAAGCAACTAATCCAAATGATGGATGAGATTGAAGGAGCTTCTTTTAGATCGATTTTTTTACCAGCTTCGTGGTTTAGCTCGTTTCAAAAAAACCTCCACCATTCCGTTAAGATCTCCTATGACCGCATTATTTTAAAAACAATTTATGTGGATTTAATTTTAAAAAGTAAAGAGCTCTTAAACCTAAGGCCATCATCCCAAACAAGATCAAATAGTCTTGCTCAGCTACTCAATCCAACAACCTCCACAGAATATAAATTTTTTGAAACCTATGTCACTGAGCTAAGTAACCTTTTAAAACATATTAAAAAGTTTAATGAATTAAAAGAATCTACAACAGCTGATGATTTGGCAGACCTTGTGCGCTATTCTCTTGGGGGCGAACTTCCAAAAGAATTTTATAAACACTACCGCAGGTTTAGAGGCTATCTTGTTGATATTGTCTATGATCCCATTACTTTAGAAAATCATGAACAAAAAGCAAAAGAAACAGCTCATATACTTTATACAAACTTTTTATATAGTGTCTTTGCAAGCCAAGATGTGTTTTCAATTTTGGGGCGTTTAAATTTTATTGTTGAAAAATACTCAAAACAAAACAACGATGAAGCTCATGATATAGCGCCTCTTGCACAATTTGCTAATGAACTAAGCATAGGTCTGCAAACTCTTCCTGATGTTGGACAAACATGGCTGGATAGCTCGTATTTTGACCCAGGTGCTAATACCAATCCGGCTATTCCTTCTGCTTTTATGGAGCTTATTACAAAAGTCCAAGACAATCCTCTTTTAGGGGCAAGTGTTGTAGAAGATATGGCTCAAGAATCAGCAGAAGCTTTTTCAAGCTTTCAACAAGGGCTTTACGCATTTAATGCAAGCCTTGGAACTAATATGGATTTAGAGGCTAGTTTAAACCTAAAACCTGGAAGCAATCCGCCGTCTAAGGGGCTTTTTCAGCTAAACGTTGTCTTAAGCAAACTTTTTAGCCAAAGCTTTATGCAGCCTGTGACACTTCAGCCGTTTATTACCCAAATTCCAGAGTCAAAAGTTTTCTTTTGGGATACTAAACTTATACAAAAAGCCTCTGATATGGCACGCCAAGAAGATGACTTTATGAAAAAGAACATCTCAAGTTTTCCAACGCTTTTACAAGCGTCATTAAAAGACATTATTCTTAAAAACTCTCAAGATCATATTATTACGCTTATTGCTCGTGCTCAGCATTTATCAGACGTAGACGATCATTCCCAAAATCAAGCTAGCGAAGAAGTGGTTCGCGCTAAACTTCTTGGCTATAAAGACGTTTCAGATGATTTTATTCACTTACTTGAAGTCTTAAATAAAGGCAATATTGCAAATACCTACCTAGAGCTAAGATCTATGCTTGGTATGTTAGCTTCTAATCTTTTAAGCAGGGTAGAGTCTGTCTTTAAAACTTATGAAACCTATGGGTTTAAAGATAATACCTTTGATTGGTGGGATGGGGATAAAGAATCTTCCTTTGAAGCTTTTTCCGTAAAAGATAAAGAAGACTTAAAAAAATACCTAGACCATCAACGAGAAGTCGTTACCCTTTGGGCAAGCGAGTATGCTAAACCAGTTTTAGGATTTTTAACCTCTGCTGCTATGAAGGATGAAAAAACGGTCAATCAAAAGATTGTCAATAAGTGGTCTCGTTTACTGACTCAACTAGAAGCTTATCAAAAAGCAAAGCCGAATAACTCCCTCTTTCAATTAGAAGACTTTATTTTAAATAAGCTTACAACCATTACCTTGAAAGATGTGTTTGACCGTGTTCCTTTGTCAGAAGTACAAGAAAAGTCAGGAGATTACTTTTTAGAAACAATGTTACGTCTTAAGCGCGCGCTTTTATCAAAAGCTGAAGTTCTAAAGCGTGAGAGTTCTATTAAAAACTATGTTCAACTTGTGGAGTTATTTAACCAATCTTTAAAAAATAAATTTCCGTTTGTGGCCACAAACCTTTCAAGAAACCAAGGAGAGGCAGAGCCAGAAGATATTAAAGAGTTCTTTTTAAAATACAAAGAGTTTGGAAATTCCCCCCAAGCAATCTTAGACCAGCTTCATCAAGTTTCTGGCTTGGTGGACGAACCTATGCAGTTTTTAAAGGCTATGGAAAAGGTTAAACTCTTTTTTGACAGCTATTTAACAACAAGTGGGCAAGATGATGGCCCCTCTTTTGACTTTAGTATTGACTTTAGGATCAACAAAGCCCGTGAAAGAGGCGCAAATCACGTGGTAGATTGGACTTTTAACCTTAACGACGCCCTTACAATTACCAACCATGACAAGCTAAAAAATGGTAGATGGACATTTGGTGATCCTATAGCGTTTACCTTTAGATGGGCAGGTAGCAGCGATCTAACTCCTACAAAAGACCGAGGTCAACCTTTTATGGGCGTTGATGACAAAACAGCTTTGTTTAAATACCCGGGTAGATGGGCACTTTTATGGCTTGTAAGAGTTCAATCAGCTGTCAGTGGCGATTTTAATTCTATGAATGATCCAACACCTTATACGCTAAAGTTTTCTGTCCCTCTTGGGGCTCATCAAAAGGCAATCCTTTTTAATAGAGTGACTATCATGGCTCCTGCAAAAGGTAAAGCTCCTGGTAAAGTCTTAGAAATTCCAGCCTTTCCAATAAGAGCGCCAAATTTGCCAGACAAAGTAGAAGAACTTAAAGAAAAACCAGTTTTAGCATTAGGCTTAATGGAGAAAAGTGAAGAAACAGAGGATGAAGTAGCTTTAGATACTTCCGCCACTCCAGATGAAGAGGGGGACGAACAAGAAGAAGAGGCGCCTAAAAAAGGACCTGAATAAACAAGTTCTTGCAAAATCAGAAACATTTATTATAGGCTGACTGCCAAAAGACAATTCATCCATAAAAGGGAACAAAAATGTTTAAGTTACGCCATGCAGTGATAGTTTCTCTTGCTTTCCTGGGGCTTGTGATAGACAATGGCATTCGGTTAACGCGATTACATGCTATACTAGCCATTATTTCATAGATTGGAAAAAATGCTTATGCAAGATTTTTGGAGCCCTTTGCAAAAAATTATCGCAGAAGTTTGTGTTGAGTTCGATAAAACATGGCAA
>DATDSS010000171.1:0-3342 GCA_035291245.1 Alphaproteobacteria bacterium
GGTACTATGGGAACCGAAGAAAGCTTTGTCATGCTTATGAATGAAAAGGCAGCTGAGTTAGGGCTTAAGGATACCTTTTTTGTAAATTCTCATGGTCTTTCTGATGAAGCGCAATTAACCACGTGCCAAGATCTTGCAAAGCTTAGTATCAACCTAATTAAACAGTTTCCAGAACTTTATCCTATTCATGGGGAAAAACAATTTACATACAACAAAGTTTCCCAAGGTAACAGAAACCCCCTCTTGTATAAGGAAATGGGATGTGATGGCGTAAAAACTGGTCACACAGAAGCTGGTGGTTATGGCGTTGTTGCCAGCACAACCCAAGATGGAAGAAGACTTTTATTGGTAATTAACGGCTGTAAAAGCATGCAGCAACGAGCAACAGAAGCTCAAAAACTTCTATCATGGGCAAGACAAGCTTTTCAAAATGTTAAGGTCTATGAAAAAGGACAGCTTATAAAAACTGTTCCCGTTGTAAAAGGTGCTCAAGATGAGGTGGCTGTTACCGTTGAAAAAGATGTTTTAGTCACTATGGCCAAGCAAGCTTCAAAAAACTACGAAGCAATGTTAAAGCTGACGTCTCCTCTTGTGGCACCTCTTAAAAAAGGTCAAGAAGTTGGAACCTTAGAGCTTACTTTACCAGATCAAAGTATCTCAAAAATTCCTGTTGTAACAGCCGTTTCTGTTGAGGGAGCCAGCTTTTTAAAACGTCTTATGGGAAGCATTTCTTATTTGTTATGGGGGACTTCTTCTGCAACTAAAGAGCTTGCCACTTCATGAAAGGGCGCCTTATTACTTTTGAAGGAGGAGAAGGCGCAGGAAAGTCGTCATTAATCAAACTTTTGCACGAAGCTCTCGTACAAAAAGGCTTTAAAGTCCTTTTAACAAGAGAGCCTGGAGGAAGTATTGGTGCTGAGCGAATTAGGAAACTTATTGTAGAAAAAAACGAGCCAGATTTTGACGCTTTAACCGAACTTTTGCTGTTAATGAGTGCCAGAAGAGACCATTGGATTCATACCCTCCGCCCTGCTCTTGAAGAAGGAAAAATCATTTTATGTGACCGTTTTATTGACTCAAGCTTTGTTTATCAAGGCTATGTAGGAGGCGTTGATCTGGCGTTCATAAAAACGGCCTATGAAATAGTCGTTGAGGGCTGTGTTTACCCTGATAAAACCTATTACATAGATCTTGATCCAAAAGTAGGCCTAAGTCGCGTTTTAACAAGATCTAATCAAACCCAAAATAATGAAACGCGGTTTGAGCAAAAAGGCTTAGAATTTCATCAAAGAGTCAGGCAAGGCTTTTTAGACCACATAAAAACTGATCCTATGAGATTCCACCTGTTGGATGGTAAGGCTTGCTTGGAAGAAAACTTAAGGCTAATTTTAAAAGATTTTTTCGAAAACATCTAGGTTTGATATTGTAACGATTCTAAGGTGTAAGCCCACTTGCTTTTTATTCCCCTCCTCGCCTTAGTGTGAGATTTTTAAGAAAGGGCTCAGCAACGGTTCTAAAATGTTCTATAATAAGAAAACTTAAAATAACAAGGGAATGGAGGCTCTCAAATAAATGAAAATCTTGATTTTAAGTCAACTAGACCTACTTGGCGACGGCTTGCTAAAAATCCCTTTTTTAAAAGCTTTAAAAGAGCAATGTCCTAACGCCCATATTACCTATAGAAGTACAAAAGACAAAACTGTCTATAAAGATCTTTTAGAGGGCTTAATTAAAAACTATGTTGACGTCGTTATTGATGCAAAACCTTTGGAAAAAGGTGAAAAGCTTGCGTTCGATGTGGTTTTCGATACCAGACGAAAGAACTTTTTTGAACTGTTTCGCATAAAATTCTTCTCAAAAACTTGTCTTATTTCAAGTGCTTATGGTTGGATATTTTCTTCAAAAAGACCTAAAAATTTTAAAAAGCCAGATTTATTGCTTGATAAGCTTTTTCACCTTTTAGAGGCTTATTTTAATAGGCCCATAAAAAAAGATTTATCAATCGAAATTCCAAATGTTTATTTAGAAAAAGCTCAAGAGCTTCTGCCAGATGGTCAAAAATACATCCTTCTTGCCCCAGGAGCAGGAGGACGCTATAAGTGCTGGCCTCTAGAAAAGTTCATAAATACGGCTTTGGCTCTTTCAAATCATGGCATAAAAATCGCTTTTTTATTGGGACCACAAGAAACGTCTTGGCAAGAGAATTTAAAGCAACAGGTCCCAGGATCCGTCTTCCCTCTTCAAGAAGCAGAGTCTTATGATCCTCTCTTAAGCTTGGCTATAGCTCAAAGGTGTGAGGCATTGCTTGCAAATGATGCAGGAACAGCCCATCTAATTGCGCCTAGTCAAAAACCGCTAGTGGTGCTTTTTGGGCCTACGAATGAAAAAAAGTTTGTGCCAAATTCGTCTGTTGTTAAGGTTTTAACATCCAAGACCTATGGATCTACTCAAACAGCAGATATCCCAGAAAAAGTAGTTATTAACACCTTAATGGGGTGTTTAAATTCTTAAAAAGCATGGTTAGGAGACTTTGCAGCCCTAAACTACGGGGAGGTTCCCTCCCCTCGTTTATAATTTAACTGTGCATCATCTCATAGCTTCTTAGAAATAGCTTTTATCAAGTTACAAAGGGGAGGCTATAATTTTTTATAAATTTTTAAACCTCTCCAAGGCTTTAGACCGCGCAAAAGTATGTTCAACTATTGGTTTGTAATACGATGAGGTTTTCTTCCAAGGTTCGTGACAAAGTTCTGGTGGTATATATTTTAACTCAGGGACCCATTTTTTAATATACTGAGCCTCAGGGTCAAATTTTTGCCCTTGAAGTGTTGGGTTGAAAATTCGAAAGTAAGGAGCACTATCAGCCCCACATCCTGCTACCCATTGCCAGCTAAAGCAATTACTTGCTATATCCGCATCTACAAGCGTGTCCCAAAACCAGTTCTCACCACACTTCCAAGAGTGGTTTAGGTGCTTTGTTAAAAATGAAGCCACAATCATTCGAACACGGTTGTGCATCCACCCTGTTTGCCAAAGTTGTCTCATTCCTGCATCAACAATTGGATAGCCTGTTTTTCCTTTTGTCCAAAGGTCATAAAGGTTTTGGTCAAATTCCCAGGGGAAATTTTGAAATTTCTTTGTAAACGACTCATTTTCGCTGTTTGGCGCATGATAGAGTAAGTAGGAGCTAAACTCTCTCCACCCTAATTCGGATAAGAAACACGTGACATCTTCTTGGGGAATTTCTAGAAAAGATGCTATTTCAAGAGCTTTATGAAAGACTTCATGTACACTAAGCTGTCCAAAATGAAGATAAGGTGAAAGTTTGCTGGTAGAATCCAG
>DATDSS010000172.1:0-3420 GCA_035291245.1 Alphaproteobacteria bacterium
AGCAACTCGCTCAAGATCCATTTGAATCTGTAAGCTCCTCTGTAACAAAAGGTGAAACCGTTACTTGTACTGTTACAGGTTCTAGTGAAAAAGGCGTAGAAGTTACCCTTGCCTCAGGTGCTCCTGGATTTATTAGAAAATCAGACCTCTCCAGAGACCGTTCTTACCAAAAACCAGAACGCTTTGCTCAAGGTGAAAAAGTTGACGCACAAGTTACAGGCTTAGATCGTTTGACACGCCGCGTAACTTTGTCAGTAAAAGCTTTGGAAATTGCAGAAGAAAAAGCTGTTATGTCTGAATATGGTTCTCAAGATAGCGGCGCAAGCCTTGGTGATATCTTTAAAAACACAGTTGACGTTGACGCGTTAAAGCAAAAAGCTTCAAAAGAATAACTTTTAAAGTTTACAAAAATACTCAAAACCACAAAGTTTTCTTTGTGGTTTTTTTTATGCATCGCCACAACTTTCCCTCACCTTTAAAACCCTTTAAACAATAGATCTCTTTCGTATCTCTCCCCTTTTGATTTCCTTGAAAATCTCATAAAATTTCAGGGAATCCTCATGGGACCTTTGTGTACGACTGCTGCTGGTTTTTTTTATTTCCTGACATCACCCAAAAGAACAAAAAATAAGGTCTTCGAAAGAGATCTATTGTTTGGTTGTTTCTTAAGCAATAGTTAATTTTGAACGGGCTTTTTGGGCTGATTTTAGGGGGTATTTGCAATTTTAGACAAACTTTAATGATGCAAGGCATAGGAGTGTCTGACGGGCCTCCGTGATTTTAAAAATCACATAAAACAAGGAGTCATAAAAGCGTTTCATCTTTTAATCAAGTGTGGTTAAAAAAGTGTTAAGCAAACACCCTTATGTGATTTTTCCCTTATGAAGCGGGTTTTTCTCCAAAACACAGGTCTTATACCCTTACCGGTGATTTTATTGCCCCTCCTGCAGTTCTTCTCTCTAACTATCGCAAAAAACTTAAAAAGTTAGGAGTCGTCGTGAAGTGGAAAAGCCTATGAGCTTAGCTCTTTTATGTGAGGCCACCCCTTTTTTATAGATACGTGATTTACTTTTTTCGTTGAAAGCTGTATGAAGACTTATAAAACATTAGTAAATCAACAACATGAAACGACTCTTAATACAAGCCATTATGGCCGCAGTTTTTTTGATAACTCCTTTAAAAGCAGATGTGCCCCGCTCCTCTACTCCACGCTTTCAAGATTTAACAATTCTTGTCCCATCTTGTGATAGATACTCAGAGCTGTGGGAACCTTTTTTTTCTATTCTATTTGACCAATGGAAGTCTTTGAAAGGTCTTAATGAAGATCTACCAATTCTGCTAATTTCTAATCATTTGGACTATTGGGACCAACGCGTTGAAACGTTGAGGTTAGGTAAAGAATTATCCTGGTCGCAAAATATGATTGAAGCACTGAAAAAAGTTAAAACGTCTTTTGTACTGATTATTTTGGAGGATTACTTTTTAACAAAAGTTGATGAACCTTTGTTATATGATGCTATTGAAAAAGTAATGAAGCAAGAAGGTGCAGGTTATATTCAAGTAGCTTGTGGGGATGATAGATTTACACCCAAAACTCATGCCAGATCCGATATTAAAGGGCTTTACTTAAAACCTCAAAACGCAAAATACCGTCCGTCGTTGCAAGCCTGTCTTTTTAATAAGGAGGTTCTTTTAAAGCTATTGAATCCAACTGAAAACCCATGGCAGTTTGAAGTAGTTGGTTCCAAAAGGTCGGAGCAATTTACCGAAAAATTTTATTCTTTTCTAGAAAACCCTCCCTTAGAGTACGTAAATGCCTGTTACCAAGGACATGTTATGGGACCAGCTTTTGAGTATGTAAAAAAATATGGTTTAACGTTGGATCCTAAAAAGCTAAAAAAGCAAGAAGATGATTTTTGGTACTTTTTTTGGGAAGGAAAAATAAAAAATCCTTTAAGAAACGTGCGAGATGCCGTTTACAAAACATTAGGGATAAATCAACTTCCCCAACCAACGTTTGACTAAAAAAATTGTTACGTTTAATTATTTTTTTAACTCTTTTCAAGCGGCTGCACACAGGTTAGACTTTTATAAAATGTTTATAAAAATTTATAAAAAATGACTGATTTACCCTGTCAGAACCAATGCGGCTGCGCTTGCAAAAAACGAAGAGATTTTTTACACCTTACAGCTGGCGCTATGGGTGCTGTGGGTGTTGCGGGAGCGTTGATACCCTTTGTCAGCAGCCTTAATCCTTCTGCAGATGTAAAAGCCTTAGCAACAGTTGAAGTAGACCTTAATAAAATCCCCCTTGGCAAGACACAAACGGTTATGTGGCGTGGAAAACCAGTCTTTGTGAAGCATCGTACGACTGAAGAAGTAAAAACACTCAGATCTGTTGCTTTGCAAGCCTTAATGGATCCAGTCCAAGGAAAAGACGAAGAGCGTGTTAAAAAACCTGAGTGGCTATTAGTACTAGCTAGCTGCACACACCTAGGATGCATTCCAAATGAAAAGTCTGGCATTACAGCTTCTGGCGATGGTTGGCTTTGCCCTTGTCATGGAAGCATTTATGATGCCTCAGGACGAGTCATAAAGGGACCTGCTCCAAGAAATCTTGAAATACCGCCTTATACATTTGTAAACGACACGCTTATACGTATTGGTTAAAGGGAATTAGTTGATGAGTATTTTAAACTGGATCGATGCAAGACTTCCTGTGGTTACCTTTTTTAAAAAGGAGCTTGTTGAGTATCCAACGCCTCGCAATTTAAACTATATGTGGAATTTTGGATCTCTTGCTGGGATTACACTTGTTATTATGATGCTAACAGGTATTTTTTTGGCAATGCAGTATGATCCAAACACCAAAAATGCCTTTGAGAGTGTTGAGCGCATTATGCGAGATGTTAATTATGGTTGGCTTATTCGTTATATTCATATGAATGGGGCATCTATGTTTTTTATCGTTGTATACGCCCATCTTTTTAGGGGGATGTACTATGGGTCTTATAAAGAACCAAGAGAACTTTTATGGATCATAGGTGTTGTTATTTTACTGTTAATGATGGCAACAGCCTTTATGGGCTATGTGCTTCCTTGGGGGCAGATGAGCTTTTGGGGGGCAACGGTTATTACCAATTTATTTTCAGCCCTTCCTTTTGGCGATTCTATTGTAACATTCCTTTGGGGAGGGTATAGCGTTGACAATCCCACGTTAAATCGTTTTTTTGCTCTTCATTATCTTTTGCCTTTCCTTATTGTTGGAGTAACAGCTTTACATTTAACAGCTCTTCATCAATTTGGATCAAACAACCCCTTAGGAATTGACGCTAAAAAACCAGGGGATAAAATACCTTTTCACCCCTATTATACCATCAAAGATCTTTTTGGATTAGGGGTTTATTTATGTGTCTTTAT
>DATDSS010000173.1:0-4358 GCA_035291245.1 Alphaproteobacteria bacterium
TTACTTATTATCAGAAGAAAATTGGACAGTTCTCTTAAACAAGTTTGGTTTAAAAGTTGACTTACTTAGTGACGATGAAAATTTTCTATCTAAATGTTTTGTTGTCTCTAAAAACAAGGACATACAGCCAGGCAACAACGAAGCTGATCAGAAAAAATTTTCAGTACTTAAGAATGAAGCCTGCAATTACCAACAATTGGTTGATGAAAAAATAAAAAATAAAGTATTGCAATATGGACTATACGCAAACTCCCAAAGAGAGCTTCATCCTTTTTGTGCAGTTGTTTATAACTCAGAACAAGAACTTTTGAGTAATAAAATGTTTGACATTGAGTTTGCTAAATATCTTTCAAAAAAAATAAAAGAATCAAAAGAATATCATCATAAAATACACAATATTCAATTTGAAAACGAGAGTAACAATATTTTGAGGCAATCCGGTTTCGATCCAAACAATCCACTTGTCGCTAGCCTCAAAAAACTCTTAAAAAAATAAAGAAACTTGTAAGGCCCTTTTGGGCCTTTTTTTATCCTTCAATCATTTCTTGAAGCTCGCGCCATTCTCTTTCTGAAAGCCCACTTTGCTCAAAATTTATTTCAACCCCCTGAAGACGCTTAGAAACCACCTGCCAAGCCTTACTTGAAAGATGAACCCCCCCTTTTTTATAGTCCATAAACGCCTCATAGGTAAAGGGCACCCAAAGCTTTAAGATTTCCAACATCTTTTCAGCATAAACCCTAATTTCATACTGTGCATGAGGATCAGCTCTTAAAGCTAAAAAGTGTAATAGATTATGAAGATCGATCTTCCAATACCATTGTGTATAATAGTTAACAGGAAGGGACATACGTGCAAGTTCTCTTGCAATTCCCTCTTGCTCCTCGTCAATTTTATTACCCGCATCATCTTGGTTTAATAATCTTAAGTACTGATCATAGGATCGCAAAGAGTCCTCTTTTAAAAGCTTTAAAACTTCTTGAGAGCGAGCCTCATCCAAAAGGTCTCCTCGGCCTTGGTTGTTGATTTTAGATTGAGTGGCTAAGTTTTCTAAAGAGGGTAAATAAAATTCCTTGTCCAAAACAGAATAGCGCGCTGAATACTCGTTCACATTAGCTGTTCTATGTCTAATCCACTGACGAGCCACAAATATAGGAAGTTTGACATGAAGCTTGATCTCACACATTTCAAAGGGGGTTGAGTGCCTGTGACTCATAAGGTAGCGAATAAGCCCCCTATCTTCATTAGTTTTTTTTGTACCCTTGCCATAAGAAACTCTTGCAGCTTGGACAACAGCGCTGTCATCACCCATATAGTCAATGACTCTAATGAACCCATGGTCTAAAACTTCAAAAGGTCGGCCTAAAATATTGTTTAGTTCTTCAACGTTTGGACGCGTAATAGACCAGTCGTGAGCTTGTGTTTCAGAGGTATTTTTTTCAACTTTCATACATACACCAAAAAAATTTTTCCTTTTTTTAGTTATACCCCTTTAAAGTCGAAGAAAAAAAGACTATTTATAGAAGTGTTGGTAATACAACTATGGCGATAAATGGTAAGTGTAATAGATGTTGCGGACCCGGGGGCGGTACCCGGCGCCTCCACCATTAAAAATTATGGGGGCGAAATAGGATCGACGTGCATAATAAAGGCTTTTCGTTCGCTCGGTATAGTACCCGCCGTTATCGGACTAAAATGAATAAATGCAAACAATAATACTGCATTTGCAAATAACAATGTAGCTCAAAGGGCTATGTTGGCTGCTTAGTAATTAAAAGGCTTATTGGTCACTAATTACTAGCATATTTGCGCGGAACCGGGGGCTTGCCGGGCAACAGAAAGAAGCCCCCACTGACTATTAAAAAAAAGAGGATTCCAGTGGCAAAAATTACGACTATCAATTACGAACATCGTGTGCAACAAGCTTTGCGTGACGTAATTAAAGACGTCTTAAAACAAACCCAAGAGCATGGTCTTTCAGGTAAGCATCATTTCTATTTGACTTTTAAGACTGACTTTCCCGCAGTTATTATGCCCGACTTTTTAAAAACTCAGTACCCTGACGAGATTACAATCGTGCTTCAACATGAGTATTGGGACCTTGAAGTGGATGAAAAAAGCTTTGCTGTAACCTTAAGTTTCAATGACACCACTGAGCGCCTTAGTGTGCCTTTTGCAGCTCTTGTAAGCTTTGTAGACCCATCTGTAAAATTTGGCTTGCAATTTTCTCCAACAGATGAAGATCTCAAAGAAGCAGCGCAGACTCATACTGTTATAGAAGAATCTCCTGAGCATGAGGAAACTACGGATAGTTCCCAAGATTCTAACGTTATTACGCTTGATAGATTTAGAAAAAAATAAAAAGGTTACGTTTTAAGTAATGTCTTATGAAAGTGTTTTAGAGTCGCTCAAGAATCACAAATTGGTTACGTTTTGTGTTGTATCTAAAGGGAGAGAAGCAACCGAAATTCTTCCCCTTTTAGAGCAAGGTCATGCGCACTTTGCAGAAAACCGCCCGCAAGAAATGGAAAAAAAGTGGGCAGAGCTCAAATCGTTGTATCCAAAGGCTATTTTACATTTCATCGGGCATTTACAAACTAATAAAGTTGAACAAGTTTTAAAACTAGCTGACGTAATTCACAGCCTTGATCGTAAAAATTTAGCCCTTTCCTTAAAAAAATCAGCCCTAAAACTCTCTAAAACGCCTAGTATCCTTATACAAGTTAATCTTGGTAAAGAAGAACAAAAAAGCGGTGTCTATCCAAAAGACTTAAAAGACTTATTAACGTATTGCCAATCTATTGATCTTAAGATTGATGGACTTATGTGTATTCCCCCTAAAGATGCTGAGCAGACTCCTTATTTTAAAGAGCTAAAAAGCCTTTGCAAAGACTATGGCTTAAAGGTCTGTTCCCAAGGAATGAGTACTGACTACCTAAAAGCCATAGAGTGTGGCTCAACGCTTATTCGTGTGGGGCGTAAGTGCTTTGAATGATCGTTGTACAGCTGTGATTTTTTTATACAAACTCTTTTTCCAAATCCACAGTTGAGCGTTTTCCAATATCATCGAAGTGCTCTTTGATCCATTTATCAGCAGCTAGCCTGCCTTTTTCGAACAAATAGGTTAAAAATTCCCATTCTGTGTTCACCTTAGAAGACCAACCGAGCTTTAAAAAGGTCTCGTCATCATCGATCATGTGCATATAAACTCTTTTAATGTTTGGGTTTTTTATCTCCCCACCATCAATAAGTTTGGTTATAAAATTAATAGCTCTCATCTCTCTAACAACAGAGGCATTATTGGTGATTTCATTTAATCTATCTGAAATTTCCCGAGTAGATGTGGGAAGAGTTGCTCTGTTAAGGGGGTTAAGCTTTATATACAAAATATCTGAGGACTGGGTATCATAAATAAGCGGGAAAAAAGCAGGGTTACCAATAAAACCACCGTCCCAATAATGGTCGCCATCAACGGTGATCGCGTGATGAAGGGTTGGAAGACACGCTGTAGCTTGGAGTTTTTCAGGAGTCATCTTGTCTAAGCTAAAGATCTTAAGACGGCCTGTGTGAACATGGGTTGCGCACAAAAAGGCCTTTATGTCTTTGTAGTTACGCAGTTTTTTAAAGTCAAAGGTCTGGTCAATCAGCGTTCTTAGGGGGTTGATGTCAAGGGGATTAAGATCGTAGGGCGAAAAAAATCTGCTTAAAAAATCAAAAAATATAAATCCAGGAGACAGGTACAACGTGTAATTATTTAAAAGTTTGTCAAAATACCCACGGTTGTTAATGGGGCTGTTTTTTCCAAGCTCACTTAAATTTCGCCAAAAGCTTGAAAGAGTCTCACGAGCTTTTAGATTACCGCCTTCCATCATACCTTGAATAAGGGCAAGAGCATTCATCCCGCCAGCACTTGTACCGCTTAGGCCGTCAAATTCAAACCTTCCATCTTCTAAAAGTCTGTCAAGAACCCCCCAGCTGAACGCACCATGTGCGCCACCACCTTGAAGGGCAATATTAATTTTTTTCTTTTGGATGGTTCCTGTTTTATCAGAAGGGGAGGCTTTATGAGAGGTTTTAGAGGCGCCTGCCTTCACAGAAGACACTTTTTCTTGCTTTGGTGTTTTTGAAAGAGTCTTTGTCGATTTTGTTGTTGCCATAAAGAATATCCAGTTTCTTAAGCTTTACTTTCCTAAAGTATAAGAAAAAAAACTTAACAAAAGGTTAACTTTGGTAAAAAGTTATATCTTTATTGGGGGGCATTGGGAAGCAATGGCATTCGGTTAAGTCCTAACAAATTTGGATGCATTACTACTTTGCCACTTAGTGTAAGGTTTTCTAGATCGTCTTCGATAATGACGAT
>DATDSS010000174.1:0-3018 GCA_035291245.1 Alphaproteobacteria bacterium
AACGGTTATTGTGGTGCAGTGTCAAAATGATCGTTCTCAACACCGTAACAAAGCCCAAGCTTATGACATGTTAAAAGCCAGACTTTATGAACTTGAGCTTAGAAAACGGGAAGAGCAAGCTAATACAACCAGCGCCTCTAAAACAGAAATCGGTTGGGGGCATCAAATTAGGTCATATGTCTTGCAACCTTATCAGTTGGTAAAAGACTTAAGGACAAGTGTTGAAAAAGGTAATGCGCAAGGCGTTCTTGATGGCGATATTGATGCCTTTTTAGAAGCAGCCCTTGCTCAACGAATTGGTACTAAAGAAGACTAAGGGTATAAGGGGGGGGAGACAAATTCCCCCTTCTCGATCTAAACTCAAGAATTTGAGTTTTAGGAAAAATAACAAATCTTTTTAAAAATACTTAAGTCCAATGGCCTCTTTTACCTCTAAAAGAGTTTGTTTGGCAATACTCCTGGCTTTTTGCGTGCCCTCATAGAGGATTTCTTTAATATCACCATCTTTTAGAGCAATTCTTTTTTCATATAAAGGCTTTAAAAATTCTTGAAGTGTTGTATTTAGCAAATTTTTTAATGCCACATCTCCAAGTCCCCCTTTTGCATAATGTTCTTTTAAGCCTTGGACTTCTTCTTTGTTGGGATGAAAAGCATCAAGATACATAAAGACTACGTTTCCTTCAACTTGACCTGGATCTGAGACTTTTAAATGATTTTTATCTGTATACATTTGAAAGATTTTTTGCTTAATTACAGCTGCCTCATCTTTTAAAAAGATAGTGTTATTCAAAGACTTACTTGCTTTTGCCTTGCCATCTAGCCCCATAAGCCGTGGAGAGGTGCCAAGGTAAGCCTCACACTCTTTTAAAACAGGTTTATTGTAAATGCGGTTAAAGCGCCTTACAATTTCGTTGGTTTGCTCAATCATAGGAAGTTGATCGGATCCTACTGGAACAAGTTCTGCTTTAAAGGCCGTAATGTCTGCTGCTTGAGAAACGGGATAGCAAAAAAACCCAGCTGGTATTGAATCATCATATCCTTTTTGTTGAATTTCGGTTTTAACTGTGGGATTTCTTTCGAGTCTTCCAAGAGTTACCAAGTTCATATAATAGCTGGTGAGTTCTGTAAGCTCAGGGATCTCTGATTGAATAAAAAAAGTGGTTTTTTCAGGATTAAGACCAACAGCTAAATAATCTTTGGCCACCTCAAAAACGTTGGTAAATATTTTTTCAGGATGATCAAAGTTATCGGTTAAAGCTTGGGTATCTGCAATCATTACAAATTGGTCATACTCAGACTCAAGTTTTACACGACTTTGAAGGGAACCTACATAGTGACCTAAATGAAGAGGGCCAGTAGGACGATCCCCTGTTAAGATGATTTTTTTAGACATTTTAAATTTTTATAACAAAAAAGAAGCTTTAAAAAATCTTATACCACGTCTTGAGGTTTCAAGTAACCCTTAGATCAAAATAACAAATGACCTTTTTAGGCAGTTTTAATAAAACACTCTTGCAGCTGACGGATAGGTGAAAAATGCAAAATGAACTAAATTAAGCCCAAAATGCAACAGTATCGGGTATAAAATCTTTTGAGTCTTTAAATAACAATATCCATAAAAAATGCCTGCTAAAGCTGCAAGAACCATATAAATAGCTCCCCCGTTATAGTGGAAAAGCCCAAAAACAACAGAAGATAGTAAAAGCGCATAAACTGGCTTTAAACCAACGGATATCCTAAGATCTCGCAGTAGGTAATTTCTGAAAAAAATTTCCTCCCCAACACAAACAAAGAATAAATTGTTGAGCGCCCATAAAGCCCAAACGTTTGGAATAGTGAAATCTATTTTTATGAAATTTGCCAGTAATCCTGGAATTAATAAAAAAGAAATGCATGCAATAAGAAGAGCACCCGTTAAAAAAAAATGCTTTCTTTTAAGGACCTTTTTCCCACTAAACAATACGTTTTGAGCATAGGAATCACTCATTGCATACACAATCAGGGCTGTCATGATTTTATCATAAGAGAAATACATGGTAAACGGATTGCAACGTGGGGAAAAAATCACAGCGTCTAAAACCACCTGATTTTCAAAACCTGGAACAAGATGGAGAAATAACAAAGCAGAGAAGCTAAATATTGCCGCGTTCAACAAAAAATTTAAAAGCTTATGATGGTTTAATCGGTATTTTAAAAAACACAAACCTGACAAAGACAAAAGGCTAAAAAATCCATAAATGTCCATTAGACCTTGAAAGAAAGCCGCGACATTACATAACACTAAAAGACTTATAAACATTAAGCGGTTAGAAACTAAAAAACATGAAATAGAAGCTAATAAAACCAAACTGTGGGTTAATGACATTGTGTTGACGCTTTATTTTGACACGACAGTATTTTAACTATATAGCAAATAAAATAGTGGTTTGTCATTTTTTAAGACTTTTCTCCCCAAGCTTTGTCAATCACTGTATGTTCTTACAGCTTGCAACTATCTATTTAAAAGTGCTGTTTGACAATCTCTTAAATTTTGTTCACTTTTATAAAAATACGTAAAATTTTACAAAAAAGTTCGTATCCCATGTCTTTATGCACGCGTTCTATTTGGCTTTTAGGAACCCTTGTCCTAATTTGGCTCATGATTATGTTAGGAGGGGCAACGCGCCTTACTCATTCAGGTCTATCAATTGTCGAGTGGAAGCCTCTAACTGGGATTTTTCCTCCTTTTACACACCAAGTGTGGCTTAAAGAATTTGAGCTGTATAAAAATTTTCCAGAGTTTCAAGTACTTAATTCTCAAATGGCTTTGAACGAGTTTAAGTTTATCTATTTTATGGAATATACCCACAGACTTTTGGCGCGCCTGATAGGCGTATGGTTTTTTGTGCCGCTTGTTTATTTTTGGAAATCTCTTAAAACGCATGATAAAAAAGACGCCTTACTGATATTGCTTCTTGGTGGATCACAAGGCGTCATTGGCTGGTACATGGTTAAAAGTGGCTTAGTTAAAGATCCTCA
>DATDSS010000175.1:0-8709 GCA_035291245.1 Alphaproteobacteria bacterium
AGCCCTAACTCTTGCCAAGGAAGCGTTTGACCAGACTTTAAAACATCGACAAATGTCAACGTAGCAGCAGCGATTATAGCTGGAAGAGAAAGCAAAAAAGAAAATCTTGCAGCACTTTGTCTATCAAAGTTTAAAAGCCGCGCTGCCCACATACAACTTCCAGACCGGCTGGTACCAGGGACTAAGGCAAGGCATTGAATAAAACCTATGATAAGGGCCTCTTTCAAAGTCATCGTTTCCATACTTTTTAAGGTTTTTGAACCCCTGTCCACAGCGTATAAGACCACACCAAAAATGGCGCTGGTTGCTGCGATAGTTAAAGGGTTTCTAAACCACTCAGGCATACTTTTTTTAATAAAAAAACCCACCCCCACTGCAGGAAGTGTTGCAATTATTAAACAAAACGACAGCCAAACAAAGGGGGTCATTTCCCCTTTTTTAAATCCACCTAAAACATAAGAAAAGCAATCTCGTATCATAAGCCTTATTTCATATTTAAAATATAAAATAACAGCCATTAAGGTTCCCACATGAAGGGCTACATCAACAATAAAGCCTTGATCTTGCCACTTTAAAATATGGGGAAGCAAAACCAAGTGCCCAGAAGACGATACAGGCAAAAATTCTGTTAAACCTTGGATAACTGCCAAGATAATTAAATGAAGTGTTGTCATAAGTTTTTTTCAACTAAAGAGTTCAAGTTTTTAAAAAAGTGTTACATATTTAGAGGTAACTTTCCTAATATTTTTTTAAAAAAAGCGAGTTAGTCTTGTGAGGATTTTGTACCACTATAATGTTTGCCCTTTTTCCAGAAAAGTTCGCTTGTTGTTGAGCGAGAAAAAATTAGACTTTACGGTTGAAGCAGAGAAGTTTTGGACCAAGCGGCCAGAGTTTTTAAAACTAAATCCAGCAGGACAAGTCCCAGTACTTGTAGATCTGAACGGATTTGTTATAAGCGATAGCCAGGTGATTTGCGACTATTTGGACGAAGTGTATACAGAAAAAACCTTCTTAGGGGCAACAGCTGCCCAACGAGCAGAAACCAGAAGATTAATACAATGGTTTGACTTGAAATTCGCACAAGAAGTGAGTCTTTTGATTATGATTGAAAAAACTCTTAAACGGCATTTTCAATCAGGGCCACAAGCAACCATTATCCGTCAAGCAAAAGCTAACATTCATCATCATCTAGAATACATTTCTTTTTTAACAGACCGCAGAAAATGGTTAGCAGGAGATGATTTCTCCTTAGCAGACCTTACAGCAGCAGCTCATTTATCCGTAGTCGATTATTTAGGAGACGTGCCTTGGGATAAGCACCCTGTTGCAAAAGATTGGTACATGAGATTAAAAAGCAGACCCAGCTTCAGAGGCCTTTTACAAGACAAGATTGCCGGCATCAAACCTGCTGAACACTACGAAAACTTAGATTTTTAAACTTAAGTGCGACATCCATTAGGCGCTACTATAACTTTTTTCCACCAAAACGAGCCCTTGCAACTATGACACTATTTCACACGGAAGTTTGATTAAAAATGAATTACTATAATCAAATTACAAAGGGTCGACTATAGCAGACCTCTTGAAAAATCAGCCCCCCTCCACCTAGAATTTTTTCCTGCCAAAAAGCACACTACCCCTTGTATCTTAAAAAGATCAAAAAAGTCTGTTTCGAAAGTGAGGCTAATGCGCCTCATCCCAGTTGTTTCCAATGCCTACTCCCACCTCTAAGGGCACGGAAATTTTTTCAACGTTTTCCATAATACCTTGGATCAACGGAACGACTTGATCAAGTTCGCTTTCTGGTATTTCAAAAACCAATTCGTCATGAACTTGAAGCAGCATAGTTGTCTTAAGATTTAGGCTTTTAAGCTTGTGGTGAACTTGGATCATGGCCAGTTTAATTAAATCAGCATTGCCCCCTTGTAAAGGCGCGTTAATGGCTTGACGCTCTGAAAATTGGCGCATGCCTGGGTTCTTATCTAAAATCCCTGGGATATGAAGACGTCTTTGAAAAGGTGTTGTGACACAACCTTTTTGTTTGGCTTCTTGTTTCATTGCTTCCATATAAGCTTGAATGCCTGGATATCTTTCAAAGTAGGCCTTAATTAAAAACGAAGCCTCAGACGTTGAAATACCAAGCTGTTGAGAAAGCCCATAGGCGCTAATTCCATAAATAATACCAAAATTAATAGCTTTTGCTTTTCGCCTTAAATCAGAGGTTACTTGATCTTTTGGCACATTAAAAACTTGACTTGCCGTTAAGGTGTGACAGTCTTCTTTACTCTTAAAAGCGTGGATAAGTGTTTCAATCTGGGCTACATGCGCAAGAAGCCTCAGCTCAATTTGGGAGTAGTCGAAAGAAACAATTTTATAGCCCTTGGGTGCGATAAAGGCTTTACGAATAAGTCTGCCGTCTTCTTGACGAATAGGGATATTTTGCAAATTTGGATCACTGGATGCAAGACGTCCTGTGGACGTTGCGCTTAAGGAATAGGTTGTGTGAACCCTATGGCTTTTGGGATTTATAGCCTTTTGAAGCCCTTCTACATAAGTAGATAAAAGCTTAAAGACGCCGCGCCATTGTAATAATAGAGTTGCAATTTCGTGACCTTCTAGTGAGAGCTTTTCAAGCACATCAGCATCAGTTACATACGCTCCAGTTTTCGTTTTTTTAGGAACAGGAAGCTTCAATTTTTCAAATAATACTTCGCCCAACTGCTTTGGAGAGGCGATATTAAAGAGCTCTCCACAATGGGCATAAATTTTTTCTTCTAACTCTTTTTGACGGATTGTAAAGGTACCTTTTAAAGACTTAAGCTGAGCTTCATCAATCAACACCCCTTTATCCTCCATAGAGGCAATAACTTCTACTAAAGGTCTTTCATACCGTTCATAAACACTTAAAAGCTTTTCATCTTTAAGGCGTTTTGAAAAAAGTGTATACAGCCTAAGCGTGATATCTGCGTCTTCTGCTGCATAAGTTGTGGCGGTTTGAACGTCTACTTGATCAAAAGTCTTTTGGTTTTTACCTGTTCCTGCTACTTGAGAAAACGTAATGGTTTCATAGTCTAAGTGAAGCCTGGACAGTTCATCCATGCCATGCCCATGAAGTCCAATATCTAAGACATAAGACATCAAAAGCGTATCATGAAGGGGGAAAAGATCCAGATCGTATTGCTTTAAAACCCCTAAGTCATATTTTAAATTATGGCCCACTTTAAGAATCCTTGGATCTGTTAAGATGGGTTTTAAAACGCTTAAGACCTCCTCTAGGGAAAGTTGTTTTTCAGACATTAAATCTTGGTGAGAGACAGGTACATAATACCCCGTTCCTTCTTGTACACTTAAAGCTATCCCTACGATTTTAGCTTGCTTAATATGCAACGAGGTGGTCTCTAAATCAAAGGATAAAATACCTAAATCTTTAGCTTGATCTAAGACTTCTTTAAGCTTTTCAATAGAAAAAATAGATTCATAAACACCTTTTTGTGCTTTAGGAACAGCGATTTTCCCTTGCTTTTCTTGGATTCTTTTTAAAAGAGCTTTAAACCCCTGTTCATTTAAAAAAGTTTCAAGCATTGAAGGGCAAGGATCAAAAACAAGAGAGGAAGGATCTTTTTCTAAGGGAACGTCTTTTTTAAGTGTTACAAGTTCTTTAGAAATAAAAGCGAGCTCCTTACAATCCAAAAGGGTTTGGCGACGTTTAGGCTGGGAAATGCTTTCAACGTTTTCGTATAACCCCTCTAAAGAACCAAACTGCTCAATTAAAAGAGCTGCTGTTTTAAGGCCAATGCCTTTGACACCAGGCACGTTATCACTGCTATCTCCTGCTAAGGCTTGTACATCAATCACTTTTGAAGGAAAAACTCCAAATTTTTCAAAAACTTGAGGTTCTTGAATTTCTGTATTTTTAAGGGGATCTAAAAGTGAAATACCTTCTTCTACAAGCTGCATCAAATCTTTATCGCTTGAAACTATCACCACCTCAAAGCCTTGTTTTTTAGCTATCGTAGCATACGATGCAATTAGGTCGTCTGCTTCAAAGCCTTCGGTTTCAAGAGATAACACGCCAAACGCCTGACAGGCTTGTCTAATTAAGGGAAACTGGGGGATGAGATCTTCTGGAGTTTCTGGGCGGTGTGCTTTGTAGTCTTGATAAATGTCTTGCCTAAAAGTCTTTCTAGCAGCGTCAAAAATAACAGCTAAATAATCGGGATGAATGTCTTGAGTCAGACTATACAGCATGGAACAAAAGCCGTATAGCGCTCCTACAGGCACACCACTTGGGCTTCTTAAAGGAGGAAGAGCATGATAAGCTCTAAAGATATATCCTGACCCATCAACTAAATACAGCTTTTTCATAAGGTGGTAATTTTTTATTTAAAAGAATTTAGATCAGCATAGTTGAAGAGCGCAGAGATTAAAAACGGTTTTTCAGTTTTTTGTGCTGGGGAAATAAAAGCAATCCTATGGACTCAAGATCCTCCCCCCTTTTTATTTAGGGGATCGCTTTTTTGGACCTGTCCATATCCCCATCCATAACATTAGGGCTCACCTCATTTTTTTAGCAGAAAAAGCCCAGTAAGCCAACTATTTCTCTTTACAAAGCCCTGCTAGATTCTTACACAAACTCATAACTGCCAAAGACCTTTGTTCCACACTTACCCACTCATACAAAAACACAATTTTTTGGTCAGGTCTGATCTTTGCTGCTTTAATTTTTTGTAAATACTGAATTAATCCTGCTGGATTGGGGAAGGTATTATCTTTAAAGGCAATCACCACACCTTTTGGTCCTACATCCAGTTTTTCTATATGAGCTTTTTTACATAACTGCTTAATTTCTAAAGTTTGTATAAAGTTTAAGACCTCTTTGGGAAGGCTTCCAAACCTATCTACTAATTCGATTGCAAACAGATCAAGCTCCTCACTGGTTGTAAAGCTAGAGGCCCGCTTATAAAGGTCTAAACGGACATTTAAATCTCTTACATACGTTTCAGGAATTAAAACAGCCGTTCCAAGATTAAGCTGTGGACTCCAAGAGCCTTCTTCGAGGGGGTTTTGTGTTTCTTCTTCTATTCTAAGTTGAATGACAGCTTCTTGGAGCATGGTTTGATAAAGTTCAACCCCTACTTCTCTAATGTGGCCTGATTGTTCTTCACCAACAATGTTACCGGCCCCTCTTATATCCAGATCATGACTTGCAAGGGTAAAGCCTGCTCCTAAATGGTCAAGGGACTGCATAACCTCAAGTCTTTTTAATGCTGTTGGGGTGATCTTTGTCTGTTGTTCATTTGGAAGGACAAAGTAGGCATACGCTTGGACCTTACCGCGACCCACACGCCCTCTTAATTGATACAGCTGTGAAAGACCAAAGAGGTCGGGCCTATGAATAATAAGGGTGTTAGCATTAGCAATATCAATACCTGATTCGATGATATTGGTAGAAAGCAATATGTCAAACTGCCTGTCATAAAAGCCAGTCATGACGTCTTCAAGCTCTTTGACGGGAAGCTTTCCATGAGCTACTGCTACTTTTAAGTCAGGCACCCATTTAACAAGTTTTTCTTGAATTTCTTTAATATGATCTAGTCTTGGGCAAACAAAAAACACCTGCCCCCCTCTTAGGTGCTCTCTTAAAATAGCCTCTTTTAAAACAACCGGGTCATAAGGCATAACAAACGTACGAACCGCTAGCTTATCAACAGGAGGAGTCGTTATAAGGCTTAATTCCCTGACACCTGTTAAAGCAAGTTGCAAAGTTCTGGGAATTGGGGTGGCAGTTAGCGTTAAAACATGAATATCCCCTTTGAGAGCTTTAAGCTTTTCTTTTTGTTTGACACCAAAGTGTTGTTCTTCATCTACAATCAAAAGGCCTAAATTTTCAAAACTTAAATTTTTTGAAAACACAGCATGAGTCGATACCAAAATAGAAATCTCGCCTTTTTCCATTTGGTCGTAAATTTTTTTAGCCTTTGAATCAGATACAAGGCGGGAAAGTTGAGCCACCTTAAAGGGGGTGTTATGAAACCTTTTTTCAAAATTATGAAAGTGCTGACGACAAAGCAACGTGGTTGGAACTACAATCACCACTTGTTTACCTGTTGCTGCAACCACATAAGCTGCTCTGATGGCTACTTCTGTTTTTCCAAAGCCTACGTCCCCGCACACCAAGCGATCCATTGGCCTTCCTGATTTCAGGTCCTTTAAAACGCTTTCAATACTACTTAATTGGTCATCTGTTTCTGCATAAGGGAACTGGGCACAAAATTCATCGAAATCATGGCAAGGCTCTGCTATAAAAGCTTCTTTTAAGCTTCTTTGTGCGGCCACTTTCATCAAATACTGAGCTACTTCTTTTATTTTTTTACGAGCTTTGGCTTTTCGTTGTTGCCACTGAGCTGTTCCCAACCGATCAAGGGCTACCATACCCTCTTTTGATCCATACCGCGAGATGAGGTCCAAGTTTTCAACAGGAATAAAGAGCTTATCCCCCTCTTCATAGGTTAATAAAAGACAGTCGTGTGCTGTATTTTCAACAATAACGGTCTCTAGGCCTTCATACCTTCCAATACCATGATCTTCGTGAACGACATAATCTCCAACTGCAAGGCTTGTTGTGTCAAAAAAAGAGTTTTGTGTTTTTTTAGAAGATCTTTTGTTAATAAATCTTTCTCCTAAAAGGTCTTGCTCGCTAATTACAAACAAATCTCTTGTGACAAAGCCTGTATCTAAAATCATTTCGCCAGCATAAAATCCAGCTTTTTTAGGAAAACTTTCTACCCAAGTTGGGTGAGCAAGAGCATGTTCTGATAAAATGGTACATAACCGCTCATAACTGCCCTTAGAGCTACAGCCAATAAAACAAACTTTTGTTTTTCGATTATCTTCTATTTCATAAGAGAATTTTTCAAGAACTACTGTAATTCCTTGAGAGATAAGGGATTTTAAAGAGTCATAGGGTTTGGCGTCTATTTTTGTGTAGATTCCAAGCCGCCCATTGTCATTCTCGCTCTTTCCATTGTCATTCCTGGGTAAGTAGGAATCTTTATGCGACGAGGAGATCCCTGCTGCAGGGATGGCAGAAAAAGGCGCAGGGAGGGTAGGAGAAGCACCAGTCCCTTCATAAGGGCTTAGTTCAATCGTATTCAAGTCTTTTAACAAGTCTTGCTCGAAAAACAGCGCACTGGGATCGATTGGATGATAGGTAAGATTACGATCTCCTAAGAAGGGATTAAGACGAGCGTTATAATAATCTTTGATGTTTTCAGCCAACTCTTGACCAGCAAGGTCACAATAAGGATTATAAACCACCACAGGATTACTTAAATAGTCAAATACTCCCACAAGGTTTTCGTAAAAAAGCGGGAGCCAATGCTCCATTCCGGCATAGACCCTGCCTAATGAAATAGCCTCATAAAAGGGGTCATTTGTCTCGCCCTTGCTTAAGATTCTATAGGATTTTTTGAAACTTTCGATTGTGTTAGACGTTAACAAAACTTCTCTGGTTGGTCTTAACGTAAAGGAGTCTTTTTCTTCAAGTCTTCGCTGGGTTAAGGGATCAAAGGAAAAACAAGATTCAAGCTCTTGATCAAAAAAGTCCAGGCGTATGGGTTTTTCTTCTCCTGCTGGAAAGATATCAAAGATCCCTCCTCTAATCGCATATTCCCCCCAGTCATAAACCGTTTCTGTCCTGGTATAGTGGTATTGCTTAAGGTAAGACTGAAGCACATTGTAAAGTTGGGGCGTGTCTTTTTGAACCTTTAAACAAGTATTTTTATAAACTTCAACAGGGGCAACTTTTTGAAAAAAAGATCTAACTGGAACGACAAGCACACAAGGCGCATCAGGGGTTTTTGAGATCTTTGTTAAGACTTCAATCCTACTTGTCATAATATCCAAAGAAGGCGAAATCCGGTCATATGGCAAACAATCCCAGGCAGGTAAATTGTAAACAGGGGTGTCTAATTTTAAAAACTGTAACTGGTTATAAAGGCGTTCTGCTTTTAGGGCACTAGGCGCTAGTAAGATAATTTGGGAGTTCTTTTTTAGGAGGTCTTTTATAAAAAAAGGCTCAAACCCTGCGGCTTGGCACGTGTAGGTATCTTTCATTAAGAAACGATCGATTTTAAAAGTTAGATGTTCTATTTATGCATTTTAAAGGTCACGCGACCTAAAGGGAAATTATTTTCAATAGTGCGCACTCTTTTTAAGGTGGTTTTATGTTTAAAAAGAGTACGGTTGGCAAAACAGCTGAAGGGCGGTTTGACAATACGTCATGGACAAACGCCCAAGGGATGTGAGCAAAAGGCCTTTTTAACCTATTTAAGAGGTGTAAAAATACGTTCTAGCCTTGTTCCAGGAATCCACTTAAAAACCTCATTCCAATGGGCCTGTGTTGAGAAAAACAAAAAGTCAGCGCGTCCAATAATCGTATCTTTATGAACAAAGCCAACGGAGTCCATTAAACGACTGTCTCCAGAGTGGTCACGATTGTCTCCCATCATAAAATAATGATCTTGTGGGACTAAATATTCTGGAGTGTTATCCATAGGCCGTCTTTTTGCCATGTCTTCAAAGCCACCATGCTTTAATATTAGATGGCCTGCGGTGTCCCCCCCTGGAAAAAATTCTCTATATTGCGCAACCACATAAACATGCCCACCTTCAATATCATCCCAAATATAGTCTGGTTGACGCTCTAAC
>DATDSS010000176.1:0-4384 GCA_035291245.1 Alphaproteobacteria bacterium
TGCCATCAGGGGAAAGCATGTGAGCATGAGAAAATCCGATAGTCACACGGGGATCTAAAATCAGATTCACGCCACCAACCACGCTCATAGAGCACTCGCCTTGTTGCAGGCTTAAAACGGCACTATTTAGAGCTACAAGAGACGATGAACACGCCGTGTCAATGGCCAGACTTGGCCCTTCGAGGCCAAAAAAGTAAGATATTCTGCCATTTGCACCACTTAAGGTATTGCCAGAATTCATGTAGGCGTTGGCCTCTTTCTCACTTCCTTTTGCTAAAATCGAGCTGTAGTCCATTGAGGAAATTCCCATGAACACGCCAACATCCTTGCCTTTCACGGTTTTTGGATCGATGTTAGCCCTTTCCAAAGCTTCCCAGGTCGTTTCTAAGAGAAGGCGTTGTTGAGGATCCAGCATCATGGCTTCTTTGGGACTAATTCCAAAGAAACTGGCGTCGAAATATTCATACCCTTCCATAGAGCCTAAGCGCTTTATAGTCATCTTTCCTGGCGCATTGGGATCTTCGCCATAATACTCGTCAATATCCCACTTTTTGGAAGGAATATCCGTGACACCATCTTTACCTGAACTTAAAAGATCCCAATACTTTTCCAAAGAATTAGCGCCATTTGGAAACCTGCAGCTCATGCCGATAATGACAATGGGTTCTTTTGCATTTAGCGTCGTTTTTAAGTGTTTTTTAGACTCATTTGAGGAAATTTTAACACTTCCAATGAGTTCTAGTACTTTTACGCTCAGCTTTTCCACACTTGGATAGTCAAAAAGAAGTGTTGCAGAAAGAGCAATATCGTCGCCTAAGGTTTGCTGAAGTTTGTTTTTAATATCAATAGCCATAAGCGAATCCACTCCAAGTTCAAAGAGTGACTGGGATGGATTGATCTCTTGCGCGCTTGAGAGTTGCAGAACATTTTTAATGGTTTTTATGACCAAATCTTTAATAAATTTTTCTTTGTCTTTATCAGAAAGGTGAAAAATCTTTTCTAAAAATTTGGATGTTTTTTGAGCTTCTTTTGTGGATTTTTTTCTTATAAAGTTATTTAAAAATTCTGGAGTTTTATCTCTAAAGCTTAAGGATACTTTTTCCCAATTAATCGGAGCGTAGCTGATGGAGCCTGTCTTATTGTTTAAAAGAAGAGATTCTTGAGCATTTAAACCGTCTTTTAATTTTAAGGGTGTAAAGCCAGAAGCTTCGTGTTTGGAAACAAGTGCAGAGGCCATCCCCACTTCTTTCCAAGGCCCCCAATTAATGCTTAAGGTTTTTAAGCCTTTGGAGGTTGCATACTCAGCAAGGCCATCCATAAAACTATTAGCCGTCGCGTAATTAAGTTGCCCTGGTGATCCAATAGAGCTTGCAATGGAGGAGTACAGAACCATAAAATCTAGATCTTTTTTTAGGCAACTTTGAACTAAATGCCAGCTTCCCAAAATCTTAGGTTCCATAACTTTTTCAAATGACTCTAAGGTTTGATTAAGGACGCTTGCATCACTTAAAACACCGGCTGTGTGAATCACACCTTTCAAGTTTGCAGTCGAATCAATAAGTTCAAAAACTGCTTTTTCATTGGATATATCTAACGATTTTTCCTCAACTATTAATCCGTGGTCGCGCCAGGTTTTAAGAACTTCTTGTTGCTCTAAAGAAGCACCTTTTCGTCCAACCAACACTAAGTGTTTGGCCCCTTTTTCTACTAACCACTTCGCATTTTCAAAACCAAGCGCTCCAAATCCGCCCGTGATCAGGTAAACTCCAGTTTCATCTACGTTGAAAGTTCCCAATTCCTTTGGCACAATCACAATTTTTCCAGTATGTGAGCCCGATTTCATATACGAAAAAGCCTCAACTGTTTGATCGATTCCATACACTTTAGTGGAGATGGGGTGAAGACCTTTTTGCTCAAAATCACTAGAAACTTGTGATAAAATTTCTCTAAGTTTTAGCGGTTCTTTTTCAGCAATGGTGTCAATGGCTATAATATGGTAGGTAGCGTCTGGACGTTTTGCCCTCATTTCCTCAGGCGTCCAGATGTTGCGCTTTCCTATTTCTAAGAACGTGCCGCTTTCTTTTAAGCAAACCGTACTTGCCTCAATAAAGCCTTCACTGGAAAGAGAGTTTAAAATAACATCCACGCCTTGGCCGTTTGTGTCTTTTAAAATGAGGTCTCTAAAAGAGGTGTCACGAGAGGTGTAAAGATGGGGAATACCTAAAGATTTCAATAAATCCCATTTAGTTTTGCTGGCCGTTGCATAAATTTCAGCCCCAACTCTTTGGGCGTATTGGATGGCTGAAAGTCCAACACCTCCTGCTGCGGCATGGATAAGGACTTTTTGACCCTTTTTAAGGCCAGCTAAGGTGTTGAGCGCATAGTGACTTGTCATGAAAATCGTTGGAACAGCAGCCGCTTGAACAAAATCCAGCGTTTTTGGCTTTTTAGTAAGCAAAAATTCATGGGCCATAGCCCTGCTCGCAAAGGCGCCTAAAGCGTAGCCCATAACCTCATCACCTGGCTGCAGCGTCGTAACCTTTGGTCCCACTTTTTCAACGATACCTGAGCAGTCTCCTCCCAATAGTCCAGGGTCGCCTGGGTATTGATTTAAGGCATTTAAAACATCCCTAAAATTCAAACCAGTTGCCTCAATTTTTACGATAACTTCATGGTCTTTTAAGTTGTTTGGTAGTGTTCTAGGGCTTAGCGTAAGCGTGTCAAAGGAGCCGCCTTTTTCGCCACTCAAATAAAAATCACCGTGATCTTGGAAGGTTAACAGACGATTTTTACTTACATAAGTCTTAAGTTTCGGTAAAAATTTCTTAGAATCCCTGTAAACTAGTTGAGACTCTTTAGAAGGATTTGAGAGTTCTTTTAGTAAATCTTGTGGATTATTTAAATCAAGATGGCGACAATCCAGTTCGGGCGTTTCTAGGTTTAAAGTCTTCACATACCCACTGATCATGGATGAAAGAGGATTTACCTCATCGGTTTCAAGGACGTTAAACGCACCTTTAGTGACTAGGTAAACAGGAAGTTTAAAGTTCTCTTTTACTAAAGTTTGAGTTAAAGTTAAGAGTGATTTTAGGAGTTCTTTTGCTTGAGAATCTAGAGCTTCCGATGGATCAAACTCTTTTGTCAGATCAACCACAAGCCCTTGGGCCTCTTGGTTTTGAGATAAAACATCTTTAAAGTCTTTTAAAGTTGCGGGAACCAAAAGATCGTCTTTTAGGTCTCCTTGGTCCTTGCTTAAAATCCAAGGCTTATGAAGAACTTTTTCCTCAAAATCGCTTAAATCTTCTTCAAAGCGAATCTCGTAATAGGGCTCTGCTTTGCTAGAGCTGAGCTGTTTGAGGAGTGCGGACTTAGGCGCTTTTTTAGAGACAAAACCGAGAACTCCCCCAACTTGTGAGCCAAATTCATCAAATAGTCCAAAATTAGACACCATTGCACCTGTTGAAGAATCTTTCGAAATACTTCCTTTTAGGTACTTAACGCCTGAAGAATTAGTATCGCACCAAAAGTCTTTGATGCCAAAAGGAATAGCAATTGTCTGCTCCTTTTCTTGCATGAAGGCCAGAAATGACTGAAATAAACTATCGATTAAACCCGGATAAAGAACATAAAAGTTACTTTCACTTTCAAAAGGCGTTCTAAAAGAAGCCACGATTTTTTCATTTTTTAGCCATACTTCTTCAATCCAACGGAAATGGTTCTTGAGATCAAGTTCTAAAAGAGTGGCCTTTTGAGCAAGGTCTTCTCCGGTTTTATGAATGAGTGCTTCTTGCTTAAAGGCTTCAACATCTAAAGACGTCGTCTCATCAGCATCCTTTTCAAAATAAAGTGAGGCATTTAGGTGTTGAGACTTTTCGTTAAAAGACTTACCAAAAGAGCTCACCTGAACTTGTAACTCTTGTGAAGAGGCATCGATAAAAGTTTGCAAAGTGCGCCCTTTTGAGGTGGGATCAAGTATGAAAACGCCTGTAAATTCAATGTCTTTTAGGCCTAGGATGGGAGATTCTAAACCATTTTCTTGAACATACTCTTTGGCCGCTGACAGCAAACTTGAAATGTAAGATGCGCCTGCTAAAACGGGATGTTTATAGATGCAGTGATCTGGAATAAACTCTGGAAACGTTGGGGTTACAAAGCTTTCGTAAACAATATCCCCGGTTTTGGGATGGATAGTTTTATGGCCTAGAAGCGGGTGACGTTCTAAAATTTGATGAGGTTGCGTTAGACTTTTTTGCTCTAAAATCTCAGGCCAGTATCTGGTTTTGTCGAAAGTGTAAGTAGGAAGGTCTACTTTAATAGGATTAAAGTCCTTAAAAAGTTCGTTAAAGTTTAGTAAAATGCCTGCTTCATAGAGGGATTTTTGAGC
>DATDSS010000177.1:0-5137 GCA_035291245.1 Alphaproteobacteria bacterium
GCAAGCTTTTCTATTAGAGGCCCACCTGGATAGCTAAGTCCTAAAGTTTTTGCGACTTTATCAAAAGCCTCCCCTACTGCATCATCAAGCGTTTCACCCAAAAGCCTATAACTGCCAAGCTCTTTGACTTCTATAAACTGACAATGTCCACCTGAAACCAAGAGTAGTAGAAAGGGATACGAAATATCATGGGTAAGCCTTACAGTCAGAGCATGGCCTTCAAGGTGGTTAATAGCAATAAATGGCTTATTTAGAGCATAGGACATGGACTTTGCGCATGTAGAGCCCACCAAAACACCACCAATGAGCCCTGGCCCACAAGTTGCTGCAAACGCATCGATTTCGCTTAAAAGGAGCCCACTTTCTTTTAATGCCTCTTGAATAAGATCTTGAAGATAAGATAAATGAGCTCTTGCTGCAAATTCAGGAATAACACCTCCATAGGGCAAATGGATGGCAAGCTGGGAGGCTGTTTTTAAGGCAAGTATCCTTTTACTGGGATCCTTGTCATAACGCACAACACTCACAGACGTGTCATCGCAACTGCTTTCAATGGCAAGAATAACGGGTTGGGGCATAACTTTTTACTTTGAATTACTATTTTTTATAAAAAAGTCCGTTACAACCTTAGGTAGTAAGAGTTGCAAAAAATACTTTTCTTCTCGGTAGAGCGCATCTGATGTATAAGGCCACAAAGACTCAGTATTGGCTTTGCGCCTATGCATCCGAATATGTTTAAAAAACTCTTGATCTGCTGGCACATAAACGATGAGGTTATTTTCACGCCCAGCCAAAACACTTAAAATACCTTCATCATGTTGGTGGTGACTATGCCCGTGTAAGGCAGGCTCTTTTTGGTTTCTTCCTGTTAAAAGATCTGCATCACAGCAATAGTCTAGCCATTGTTTAATAAACGCCCTGGTAGTAGGGGTATTTTTTATAAACACAAGCCCCCCCATCACATGAGGAGATTTTTGACACGCCTCGCCTTCACACTTTAAAGCTTTAAACACATCAGCAGAAGCACAAGAAACTGCTGTGCCGTGGTCTTTGGGGGCATAGGCAAAAAGAGCTATATCTTTTTTGGATTCTGTCATCATATTTATCACAAAATCTCTAAAACCGTCTCTAAGTAAAAAGCCTGAGTCTGCATAAAGTAAGTACTCACCATCTTGTAAACGATCTAAAGCTTTTAAAATGAAATAGGGTTTCCAAAGCCAAAATCCAACGCCTGGCTTTTCATTTAAAATGGGGTTTTTTTTCAAAAACTCTTCATCAATGTGGGAGCGTTGATAGTTAAAAGTAAAATCAAATCCCCTATCAATAGCCGTATAAGCTAAAGTGTTTCTATTTTGGTGAAATTGTTCTAGCCCATCTGCATACGTTACCAAGGCTACATGTGGCCCTTTTTCCCCTTTAAAAGCAACTGGCTTCATAGAAAGATCTGTCCCACTTATAAGATGATAATAGCTAGCGCTTAATACCCATGGCAAAACGCAGCCAAATCCTATAAATAATACCTTTTTAAATAGTTTCACGATTTAAGTATACCCTTTGATGTAACGCCATAATTTTGTACAACTATAAGAAATTTTTATAAAAAGTGCGACTGGTTTTAGATGTTGTTTTTAAAGAAGATTCTACTTAAATTTTAAGACTTATACTGTAGGCATCGTTAGCACACCACCTGATACGGGATGGCTAACCCCTGTGGTTGACGGAAAGCTAATAGGCAATTGATAAAGCGTGCGAACGGCAAGATAAGCAAAACCATAGGCCTCTACGTATAAAGGGTCAAGCTGGTTATCTAAATCTTGTAATAAGGCCGAAGTGCACCCTAAATGCGAAAGCTCTTGATCCAAAAGTTCTTTTAAATAGGTGTTATAGGCGCCTCCTCCCATCAAATAGATATTACCTGGAAGGCTTGGTAGTTTTTTTAAGGAAACCAAAAGGCTAGACACTGTTGCAAACGTAAGAGTTGCCAAAGCGTCATGAGGGGACGATAAGTTGTTTTTAACCTGTTCTTTAAAGCTGTTGAAATGGTCCCTATCCAACGATTTTGGGAAAGAATTTTTAAAAAATGGGTCTTTTAAAAACCCCTGTATAAGAGAGTTATTGATTTGCCCTTTTCTTGCAAGATGACCGTCTTGGTCAAAAGGAATATCAAAGTACTCTTTGCAACAGTCATCAACAAGAGCCCCTCCAGGTCCGCTATCTCCTGCAAGTAGGAGTTCTTGATTACCATAGGTTATGTTACTAACGCCGCCTATATTAATGAAAATAAAAGGATTTAAATTGGTTTTTTGCGCCAGAGCTTGGTGAAAAATCGGAATAAGAGGGGCGCCTTGCCCTCCATGAAAAAGGTCATTAAGTCTAAATTGGTTTATAACAGGAATCCCTGTTTTTGTGGCCAAAAGTTCAGCATCCCCCACTTGGAGAGTTTGCCTATTTTTTGGCTTGTGAAACAGAGTTTGCCCATGAAACCCGATAAGAGAAATCTGTTCTTTGGGATGGTTTTTTTCAAAGGCATTTTTTATCTTAAGCGTAAGGTCAATATGCGTTTGGGTAAACTCTCTTATGATTTGGTAATCTTCATCTGATAAAATGTGCTTTCCCTTCAGGGAAAAAAGCTTTTTTTGAAGAGTAGATTCAAATTTTACGCTGATTTTTGGTCCAAATTCTAATAAAGTCCTGCCGTCTGTTTTTAAAATACCACCATCAATTCCGTCCATTGATGTTCCGCTCATAAATCCTAAACACCATAAGGGAACATCTTTAGAAAAAATCATTTTAAGCAGCTTGAGAATTTGGAACTATTGGAAGTTGAATCATCTTTAAGAGGTTACTAAGTTCTTGTTTGGCTGCTAAGTGTGAAAGACTCATAGGAAGGTTTGCTTCTTTCATATCCAAAAGTGTTAGCCCACTTAAAAATAATTCACGAAAGATCACGCGCTCTCCAAAGCCTTCAACGCTTCTAAAGCCAATACGTTTTGAAAGCGCTTGTAAGACTTTTCCCATTTCCTCTTTGTTTTTGTTGTAAAGGGAGCCTAAACGGTTTCTAAGAACGATCCAATCGGTTGCTTTTTGACCACGCATCGCGCGCTCTTTTTTTTGATCCCAAACCATCTCAGCATAGGTGCTTGGTTTTAAAATGGTATAGTTAGAATTTACACGAACCAACATATCAAGGTCAATAAAGCTATCATTAAGGGGCGTAATAAGAGTGTCTGCATAAGAATGAACAAATCGGGATAAATGTGTATCAGATCCAGGGGTATCAATTAGAAAAAAATCATAACCTTTACAAGATTCCAAGACATTTAAAAAGTTTTCTTTTTCTTGGGCGTTTGCATCAGCTACTACGGGTAACGTGCTTTTAAATAAAGCGTTATGATGGGGGAGCAATAAATTTTCGTTTAGAGAGTCTTTCCGCGTTTTTCTGTTTTCAATATAGCGCGTAAGAGTGCCTTGCCTGGCGTCAACGTCAAGGGTTGCTACCTTATAGCTATTTCTTAAAAGGCTTACGATCAAATGCATCGCAACTGTTGATTTACCAGTTCCACCTTTTTCATTTCCAAGAACGATGATATAGGGTTTTTTAAGCTCGGTCATTGATTTGTTCTCTATGGTTTGGTTAAAAAATTTTTACGTCTTGTTACTTTAGCGGAAGTTTTCATAAGAGCTCAAGAAACTTTATTCAGCCCTTAAGCCACCCAACAGGATTTTTTAAATTCCCAAAGGAGAGGGATGGGATGTAATACCCTTTTTTTAGACTCAATCAACTTAACAAGAGCTGCCTTATTTTTTCTATACGGTGCTGCTTTTCATTCTCTTCGTAAGGTTTAAAAACAGTATTCCAAACGGGATTTGGCCAAGCCGCATCTGTTTCAAAGCGCGCTATCACATGTATATGAAGCTGGCGAACAACATTTCCAAGAGCTCCAATATTTAATTTGTAAGGGCTAAAAAAGTCTTTTAAAGCAGAACTTACTTTAAGGATCTCTTTAAAAAGCTCTTGTTGATCAACGGGTGGAAGGTCTAAAAGTTCTGCAACGTCGTTTTTTTTAGGAATTAAGATGAGCCAGGGAAAATGTGCGTTATGACTAAGGCGCACCTGGCTTAAGGTTAAATCACAGACAAAGTCTGAACTTTTTTCTAAACGAGGATCCAGTTCAAACATCAAGCCCCCTTAGAAGACTTGCGTTTTGTTGAATAAACCTAAAGCGGTACTCAGCATTTTTCCCCATGAGATCATCTACAAAGCTTTGTGTTTTTGAAATATCTTCTTCTAAGACAACTTTTAAAAGAGTCCTTTTTTGCACATTCATCGTGGTTTCTCTTAATTGCTGAGGCAGCATTTCCCCAAGTCCTTTAAAGCGACTCACATCGACTTTTTCAGATTGTTTAAAGGCTGATTTTATAAGCTTGTCTTTTTCCTCATCATTTTTTGCATAGATAGTTTTATTTTTAGAAGAAAGTTTATAAAGGGGTGGTTGGGCTAAATAGACAAACCCTTTTTCAACAAGCGGTTTCATTTCTTTTATAAAAAATGTCAATAAAAGAGAAGCAATGTGGGCACCATCTACGTCCGCATCGGTCATAATTACAATTTTTTGGTAGCGCAGTTTTGAAAGATCTAAGTTCTTGCCTATACCACACCCAAGAGCTGTTGTAAGGTCTGTTAACTCTTGGTTGGCCCTCATCTTTTCAAGAGTAGCATTGGCGACATTTAAAATTTTACCACGAAGAGGAAGAATAGCTTGGGTTTTTCTGTCACGTGCTTGCTTAGCAGACCCCCCTGCTGAGTCTCCTTCTACTAAGAATAGTTCACTATCTTCGAAAGAAGCACTACAATCTGCAAGCTTTCCAGGGAGCCTTAAACGTCTTGTGGCACTTGCTCTGGAAACATCTTTGGATTGTTTTTTCCTTAAGCGTTCTTCGGATTTTTCAATAAAAAAGTCTAATAAACGTTGCGCTGCTTGTGGATGACTTGCAAACCAGTGATCTAGGTGATTTTTAACCACATTTTCAACGAGTCTTGTTGCTTCTTGAGAAACGAGCTTTTCTTTTGTTTGCCCTTGAAATTGAGGCTGTGAAATAAAACATGAAAGAATACCTGTTAGGTTAGAAAATACGT
>DATDSS010000178.1:0-4606 GCA_035291245.1 Alphaproteobacteria bacterium
ATATATGAAATTCCTGCTCTTATAATAAAATTGTCCTTAAAGGCGTCTAAAAAATCTGAATGGGATTTAACATTCTTAAAATCCACAAAAACCTTAAAAAAAACATTTTTTCTTTTGATTTCCTTTATTACAGCCATCAAATCTATGTGGTCATCATATCCTTGAAGAAAAAAAGTATTAAAGTGATGGGCCGTATTAATAAAGTGAATAAATTCTTTAGGAATTTTTGGATTTTCAAGGCTTTTATCGCACCTAACTTCTAGTTGATTACCGCAGTTTAATATTTTAGAACAGTTTTGTAATAACAAACTCCAATCTTCGTTAGAATCCTTTATACAAGGACGAAAGAACGATTGAACCCATTTTTTATCATATCTAAAAACTATTTTAGACAAAATGCCTTGAGTTAAAAGAGCCCCCTCCCTTTTCGAAAGAAGACAGTACTTTATATAACTTTTGGGGGATAAAAATTTTCCTATGGAGAACAAATAATCATCACACTCTATAAGAGGTTTCCAAGGGGCCTTATCTGTTTGCGATAAATCCTCTTCTAAAGAAAAGCACTCGCCCCAAAACATCAAAAAAATACTAAAAAGAAAAAGTTTACCCAAAGTCCTTCACCTCAAACTGACTAAAACGTCAGATAATCGATAACTAAGCTAGCTTAAATTGGTTAAGAAAAAAAATCAAAGCCTTAACACTTTTTTAAGAGTTGAAACTTATACTAACAGATATACTAACCCATAAAATAAACCATTTTAATGTATAAAAAGACTCTTACATTTTTTTTATCCACGGCTTTAACAACTATCTCTTTAACCAATACTTCTTATGCAATGCTTTCTTCGAACTCATCTCAGTCAAGTTCTGGAAGTGGGCATAGTTCTTCCCAGTCCGATAAAAAAGATATGTTTAATATAAAGAATTTTGGGTTTTTAGAAGAAGATGTATTAGAAAAATATAGCACACAAGAAAGTTGTTCTGACAAAGAATGTATCAAACACAATGATTTAAATTGCCAAGAACCTGAATGTGAGTATTATCAATTTAACCCCAAAGTGGGACGTGGTGGACACTGTTGCACAAACATTTACGGAACACGTTGGATTCGAGAGAAAAACATTGATCTTCTTTTAGGTGTTGAGAAAGTCAAAAATTTGAACAGCTCCTTAAAAAGGAGTTGGGAAAAATTCTCACAAGAAGAACAAAAAGAATTTGTTATGAATGCACTTAACCGCCTTATTTCACAGTTAACATGGGTCTTAGAAGGGAAAGTTTATGTTAACAACCACAGACTTCTTGAACGAGCTATTGTATTGCCAGCTTTTTTAACTGTTAATCTTTATGTGCAAAGTTTACCTGACGAGTTAGAGGACTCAAGGGAGCTAAAGGACTCCTTTAACAAAAAATTTATTGAAAATTTTCTAAGTTTTTCCGCTCTTTTTAAAGATATTGACACAAGAGAAATGTTTTATGCAGGTGAGTTCACTGAAGAAAAACTTTTAGAATTTCAAAAGAAACGATATAGCTATGGAAAAAGTACTGGAACAATAGGGGTTTATGACCTTAAAACCACTAAAGGACAAGACGTTTGTAACTATATTGAGGAGATGCTGGGTTGGCTAAACGATACCTTAGAAACAAAGTTTAATGAGTCAGCAAGTATCCAAGGTATTGCAGATAAAGATCTTGGTTTAGAAAGGCCCCTAAGACTAATTCGTGAGAAAAAAATAAAAAAACATGATGAAGAAACTCAAAATTTTATCGATAAATATGACGAGATTGCTGAACTTATAAAAGATAAAAAAGGAAAAGATGCACAACTAAAAGTTGAAGCACTAAATAGTTGGCTAAATGATGAAAGTCTTATTAAAAAAAGTAAGGAAGCTAAAGGAACATCAACCCTTTATGAAGAAGCAGTAAAAAGGAAAACTTTTAAAACGGGAGAAAATCCAGAAAATCTTACTGTCTCACAAAATACGGCTATAAAAAACCTAGATGACATGATGAGTAAGTGGCTGAAAAAAATTGTCGGGGACAAAGGGAATGTGGCTGAAAATATTAAAAAACAAGAAATAACAGAAAAAAACGTAGATCCATCAGAAGATTTTACTTTTGAAGCAGTAAAAACATATAATGAATCTTCCTCAAAGGTAGAAGAGTATTTTGTTAAAGTTTGGGAAATGACGGACAAAAAGGCTTTTGAAAAATCAAAAGAAAACTTTATCTCTTGGCTTTATGACTCAACCCAAACGGCCTCTAAAACAAAAGGAAAAGAAGAGTTTATTGAGGTTTTAGAAGGTCTTTTGGAATCGGCAAAAAACGCACCATCTAAAAATTTTATAATAAAAGATTTGCAAAACAACTTGTTAAACGGAGTGAGTGAGTTTTTAAATAAACTAAAAAAGACTCTTCCACAAAAAAAACAAAACACTGAGGATGAAAAGGCTCCCTTAGGCACAAAAAAAGACTGGAAGAAAGAAGATGATGCCCTCCAAGACAAAAAAATCTCTGACAGAATTGAAAGCAAAGTTCCTCCTAAAAAATTGGTCAACCCCTTTGAAAAAAGCAAAACTGACAACGAGGATGATGCCTCTTCTTCTCAGGCCAAACAAAAACCTGGATCTCTTAAAGGTCGTTTTCTATCACAAGATGCCAATGATGTTACGGATAAAGATTCACAAGATAAACCAAAACCACGCGGATCAGTAGCTGGTCGTTTTGATCCTAAGCCCTCTTCTTCAGGTTCATCAGAAAATAAAGATGATAAAAAGGTAGGGTCTCTTAAAAAGAGTTTTCTACCAAAAGATGACAGTAATGACAACAATTCTGCTACTCAGTCAACAAAGCCACTTGGCCAAAAAACGGGTAAGAAAGATTTATCCGTTTCAACAGGCGATGACAAAGTTATCATACCAACAAATCAAATTGACACACCAGAAAAAAGCATAAATGACGGTCAAAACGCCAGTTCCTTTGAGCAAAACGATTCTTTCCAAAATACAGATCTCGTTCAAAATATTGAAGAGAAAATTGATAATACAATTAAAAGCTTGAAGGAAAAAATCGAAAAATCAAAACGAAATGAAGTTATCGAAGAGCTTAATTCCCTTATTTTACTAATCAAGAAAGAAGGTGCTCTTACTAGTGATCAAACAATTAAAAATTTCATAAACGAAATAGAGGAAAATGGCACAGCAGAACAGTTCTCTGGAAAGTTGTATAGTAAGTGGGAGGATCTTAAAGATAAAATGGGAATGTAATATGGCTGTGGTGCATGGGCTGTGGTACATGAATGGAAAAAAGTCGAGGCTTGGCCCGTTTTATGAAAAAAGGGTTATGAAAAGTAATTTTATTTCATTAAGTTACCCAGTGTAAGGGTTTTTTTAAGTAGTAGCCAAAGACATGGGGTTGGTTTTAGATAAGATTGACTAAAAACTTTCTAAATGAGAAAATCCCATGCCCTTAGATAACTTTATCATTATTGTTTACTGCCTTGTCGATGATTTTTTACAAAAAAAAACTACGTAAACGTGGCCCTTCTCCTGCTTTAAGTGGTGCTGAAGTTCTGACGATGGAAACTGTTGTAGAATTTTTAAAAATTGGATCAGACAAAGGGATATATGACTATTTTAAGCATAACTGGCTATCTTGGTTTCCTGCTCTTACTTCTCGCGTAACGTTTGTAAAACAAACAGAAAATCTTTGGGCTTTGAAAAGAGTTTTTCATCAACATCTTGCTTTTTCTTATGCTCAAAACGAGGGTCTTTTCTTTTTGACGGTTTTCCAGTTCCTACATGTCATATTAAACGATGCAAGCGCTCTAAAACGCCCCTTTCTTTGCAAGGATTTGTTTATCAAATAATAAATATCAGAAGACGAGTTGAAACGACAATTGGCCAACTTGTAGAGCGCTTTTCAAGCCAAAACATAAGAGCAAAGGATTTATGGCACCTTATGTCCAAAAATTATAGAAAAATACTAGCTCATACAATCGCCTTTATTATCGCTAAATCTTGTAATTTTGGACACATTTTAGATTGAAAAACCCTTACACAGGGTTATTTAAGCTAATACAATCTTTGCTCTTAACGATTCATCTGTGATACGTCCAGTTGCATTCCTTGAATCCACTACAAGAGGAAGACTTCTTGTTAAAAGCTCATAGTCCACTTGATCATGATCCGTACAAATAAGCGCCACTTCGTATTGAGAAAGGTCTTCTGGGAATTTTATAGATTTTTGTCCTATAAATTCCTGATGCTCTCTCATGGGAAGAATTTCTGGAACGTATGGATCATAGTATTCTACCAAAGCTCCTCGTTTTTTTAACTCTTCCATAAGCACAAAAGACGGGCTTTCTCTGATATCGTCGACGTTTTTCTTATAAGCAAGCCCTACTAATAAGACGCGTGTCCCTTTAAGCCCCTTTTGAAAGCGTTGATCTAAGGCTTCATGAAGCTTTTGCACAACATATTTTGGCATACTTGTGTTGATTTCTCCTGCAAGTTCAATAAATTTAGTCGTTAAACCAAATTCCCTTGCTTTCCAAGTTAGGTAAAAGGGATCAATTGGAATACAATGCCCCCCAAGACCAGGTCCTGGA
>DATDSS010000179.1:0-5769 GCA_035291245.1 Alphaproteobacteria bacterium
ACGCTGGAAGAACCCCCAGGCCATGTAAAATTTATTTTTGCAACAACAGAGCTTAAAAAAGTTCCAGACACGATTTTATCAAGGTGTATGCGCTTTGACTTGAAAAGATTAGACTCCAACGACCTTAAAAATCTTTTAACAAAAATAGCAGAACTTGAAAATGTTACCTTAGATGAGGGCGCTCTTGTTCAACTGGTAAGAGCAAGCCAAGGATCTGCAAGGGATAGCTTATCTTTATTAGACCAAGCAATTGCTCTTGGTGGAAACTTAATTACAAGCTCTTTAGTGCAAGATATGTTAGGGCTTGTGGATCAGGGGAGGCTATTTACTCTTTTAAGGCATCTTTTAAAACCCGATGTGGACAGTTCTTTAAATCTTTGCCAAGAACTTTTATTAAAAGGCGCTGATCCTGTTAACTTTTTAGAAGGCTTGATGGAGGTCTGCTATTTAGTAACATGCGCAAAAACTGCGCCAAATTCTTTGAATACGCCTTTGTTAACAAGTGATCAAAAAGCGCTTGCTTTGGAGCTATCTAAGGAAAGTTCTCTTACAAAACTTATGAGAACCTATCAAATTTTAAATAAGGGCTATGAAGAGTTATTAAGGTCGCCTTTGCCATCTATCGCACTTGAGATGTTGTTAATAAGAGTCGGATATTTAACAAATGTGCCTGACTTTCAAACCTTATTATCACAAGCGCCGAGTGAGGAACCTTTTATGAGCTCTCAAAGCGTTGCCTTTGTTCAAGAAAAACAAGAAAAAACGGCAGCTCTTACTGGGGCTCCTACAGCACCCGCGGCGCCTTTAGAGCAAATCCCCCCCCCTCAAGAAGCGCCAACGCTTACCACCTTAAAAGAGCTTGTTAATTTTTTGTACGATCATAGAGAATCTATTTTAGCAAGTGCCTTGACCTTCGATGTAAAAGAGGTAAGCTTTGTAGAGGGAAATTTTGTGTATGAGGCACTGGCAACAGCGCCTAAAAATTTAAGCTTGTTACTTCAATCAAAGCTAGCAGAGCTTACAAAAAAACAATGGATTATTGAACAAACAGAGGTAAAAGGCGGACAAACTCTTCAGGAAAAAAACAATTTTGAGAAAAAAATCCTTCAAGAAGAGGCCAAAAATCATCCTGTTGTTCAACAATTTCAGTCAACCTTTAATAAGTCAACCCTAAAAGTTTAAGGAGAAAAAGTTTATGTTTAAAAATTTTGGAGGCATTATGAAGCAAGCTCAACAGCTTCAAGATAATGTAAAAAAAGTACAAGAAAAAATTGCGGCCATGGAAATGCAGGGGGCTTCAGGCGGTGGTGTGGTGCAAGTTACAATTTCTGGCACGCACGACATGAAAAAAATCAAAATAGAACCAAGCCTATGCGATCCAAAAGAGGTCGAAGTCTTAGAAGACTTAATCCTTGCTGCTTACCAAGATGCTAAAAATAAACTTGAAGCAATTACAGCTAGTGAGATGAAACAAATTTCTGGAGGGCTTAACATCCCCGGATTAAAATTACCGTTTTGATTCACGTTGTTTTTTTCTCAAAAACGCGGCATATATAAGAAAATTTAGGAAAATTTTATCTACTATGGACGCTCCAGAATCTTTTGACAGTGATTTTCAAGCTTTTAAAGAGGTTGGGGCAGTTTTGGCTCTTGGTCGAACTGAGCGAGGGCTTTCCATACAGCAATGCGCCAAAGAAACGCGTATTCAGCAATCTTACTTAATAGCCTTGGAAGCTGGCAATAAAAGCGTTCTTCCAGAGAATGTCTACATAAAGAGTTTCATAAGGATTTATGCCTCTTTTTTGAATCTTGATGCCAATGAACTTTTAAGAAGGTGCGCTTTTGAACTAGAAAATGTAAACAACACTAAAAAATCTCCTGTAGTTTTACAACAGCTGGATAAGAACAGTGTGGCAAATAAAGTTATCCGTAAGCTCAGTACATTTTCTGCTATTTTAGTAGCAGCTGTTGTGATTTATGCCTATTTTTCAAAAAAAACAGACGAGAGTCTTTTGTCCTCGTTTCAAAGCCAAGAACTTATGGAAGCTACTTTTTTTAAAGAAAGTGTTCCAGTTGTCCCTTTTGAACAAAAGATGTCGGTTGACCAGGCTGGTACAGCCCAAATTCCTTCCCAGTCGGCTCTGTCTTGTGCTGTGTCTGAAGAACCAAAGAACGCCTCTCAAGAAAATGTTAATAACCAAGATCTTCTTGCCTCCCCTATAAAAGAAGAAGCCTCTCAAAATATCCCCCAAGACGTTTTACTCATTGCTTTGACCGCTTGTTGGGTGGAGCTTAGCGATGAAGAAGGTCATGTTCTTTTTCAAAAGGTTTTAAAACCTTCAGAAATTTTAAAACTTACGCAACAGACTGGCTATATTACTTTAGGTAATGCAGGCGGCGTCAAAGTCCAAGGCGGACCTTTAGGGGCGGACACTCCTCTTGGCGCATCTGGTCAAGTGATTAAAAAAATGGACTTAAAGAATTTTTTTTAAAATTATTTAAAACTTTTTAGAATCTTAAGTTTTTGTTAACCAATAATGTTTTTAAATAAAATTATTCATATTGGTGAAAAAATTATTTACCATAAACTTATAGGGAAGATTCTAAGGGGGGAAAATGCGCATACTGCTTATCGAAGACGATACCATTATGGCAAAAAATTTATCTTTGTTATTAAAGGGTGAAGGCTACATTTGTGATACCACAGATCTGGGGGAAGACGGCCTGGAAATTGGTAAATTCTATGATTATGATCTTATTATTTTAGATTTGATGCTCCCAGACATAGATGGGAACGAAGTCTTAAAAAGATTAAGGGCTTCACATATTAAAACGCCAGTTTTAATTCTATCTGGTAAAAATGAATCAGATGATATTGTAAAAGGTCTGGGCTTTGGCGCTGATGATTATTTAACAAAGCCATTTGAAAAAAATGTCATCATAGCTCGTATCAAAGCCATCGTTAGAAGATGCTATGGTCATAGTGAATCGATTATAAAAACAGGAAGACTTACAGTAAACCTTCAAAATAAAACAGTAACTGTTGATGATAGGCTTTTAAAGCTAACAGGAAAAGAGTATGCAATTTTAGAGCTTCTTTCTTTAAGAAAGTCCACAACACTTACAAAAGAAGCTTTCTTAAATCATCTTTATGGAGGGTTAGACGAGCCCGAATTAAAAATTATTGATGTTTTCATTTGTAAGCTTAGAAGAAAACTTGCCCAAGCCTTAAATGACGATTCTTATATCGAAACAGTTTGGGGCAGAGGCTATATCTTAAAAGATCCAGCGGAAACATCATCCCAAAATGAGCAGCTCTTACCAATTACGAAATCTGGGACTTTAAAACCTACCTTAAGGCAGGAAGTTTTCGAAACGACAAAAGCAACTGCATAAATATATTTTATCGCTGTGGCATCAAAAAAAGGGGTTAAAACTCCTTTTTTATTTTACTATTCGGTTTCGCTATTATTAAAGTTGTCATGAGCAATTAGTACTTTTGAAAAAGTAGGCGAATCTTTCAAAAATTTTATACCCAGATACGTAATCCCCTTTATTTTTACTAAATTTAACTTTTTTAAGCTTTGAAATTCTGCGGATTTACTTAAATTTTCTAAGATTTTATCATCAAGTACAGAATTAGAAAAATCTAATTGTTCTAAATATTGTACATTTTTTGCAGAACAAAACTCTTTAAAAAATAATTCACCGTAATTTATGGAAACAGAAAATTTTAAGGATAAGATTTTATTTTTACTAAAAAAAGAAAAAAATTCCTCATCCTTCATGGAAGTGGTTGTATTAACATAGACCTCCATACAATGCCATGTGACATCTGTTCTAGAGATATTTTTATTCAAAGAAATAAGATTATTAGAATTGCCATACCAATTGCCTGTTTTAACCGTGTCTACTGTCGATACAATTTTATCAAAAGATGGATACAATTTTAGCAAGTGGTACAAAGTTGAAAATCGATCATCAAAAGTATTACCAATATGTTCACCAGGGGTAAAAGAAACTTTTAAACCTTTAAACTTTTGCAAAAGATTACCTGTTTTTGGCGGATTTTTCCAAAAAATATCAGAATTTTTCACCTCAAACACGTGCTGATTGATATAAGCCTCTAAAAAAATTTGGCGCTTCTCACCTAGGCCAAGATAGAGATCAAAGCCCTCCTTTGGAGAGAAGCCCCCACTGTACATACCAATATTTTCGATGACAGTATCACTATAGAGCAGCGGTTGTAAGTCGCCCTGCTCAAAAGAGGGCTCTTGTGACAATGCAGCGATTACAACAGCTTTTTTAGAAACCTCAAAAATAGCACTAATCATGTTTTGTTATCCTTGGGCGCCCCCTGCAATGGTTGCGTCTTTTATACGTTTCCACCAACGTTTTTTAGGCTTTTTTTGGGGCTCTTGAGAAAGTGAATCGTTTTGCGTTCCATTTTCCACCACAGTTAAAGCAGGTATTTCTTCCGTTATAGGGGCTTTTTGGGGTGCAGCCTTCTTTTTTTGCGGTTTCTTTTTAGGTTCTTCTAAAGAGTTTCCAACTGCAGCTGGTTCTTCAGCTGGTAAGGAGGTTTCTTCTTTAGGCTTATCCTTCTTTGTTTTTAAAAACTGTTTGCTAGCTTTTGTAGGAGTAGTTTTTAAGGCCTCTTCTTGAGTTTCAGCTTTTTGGGTTTCAACTGTGCTAGGTGTTTCTGTTACCTCTTGGATGGTGTTTTTTGACGGCTCCTCTTGGGGCTTTATGTCAAGCTTTACTTTGTTAAAAAAGCGCCCACGACGTTGCAGATGATGGCGTCTGTGTCTTTTTGGTTGTTGTTGCTGAGTAGCGTCAGGCTCTGTGTTAGGTATTTCAACTTCCAAAGGCTCTTGTGCAGGGATCTCCTCTAGATTTTCCGTTGGATTTTCCTGGGCTTCAACATTCAAAGTTACGCTCTCTTTATTCTTTTTACGCTTTTTCCTTTTTGAACGCCTTGGTTCTTGTTCTTCTTGTAGGGGCTCTTTAACACTTAAGTCCTTATCTTCTTCTGGGATTGGGCTTAAAATAGTGTCTTGTTTTTCAAATTTAATCACATGCTTTGCTGTTTGCTTAGATTCTGATGCCTCAAAAGAAATTTCAGCACCTTTAAAAGATTCATCTCGTTCAATCATAATGGTAATACCAAAACGAGCTTCTAATGCTATTAAGCTGGTACGTTTTTGGTTTAGCAAGTAGGTATCAATGTTTGGAGCAACCGTTACCTTAAGAGTCACCGCCTGATCTTTTATGACTTCCTCTTCGATAGCTCTTAGAGCAAAAAGAGCTGTTGATTCAACAGAGCGCACCATACCGGCCCCTTGACAATGAGGACAAAGAACAGAGTGGGTTTCCATTAAGCTTGGTTTTAAACGCTGACGAGAGAGCTCTAATAATCCAAACTGGCTAATACGCCCTAACTGTATACGGGCTCTATCAAGGGCAGTTGCCTCTTTTAAACGTTTTTCAACTAAGGCAACGTGTTTCGTGTCATGCATGTCTATAAAGTCGATAACGACAAGGCCGCCAAGGTCTCGCAAACGCATCTGACGAGCGACCTCTTCTGCTGCTTCTAGGTTTGTTTTAAGAGCCGTTTCATCAATGTGGCGTTCTTTTGTAGATCTTCCGGAGTTCACGTCCACTGCTACCAACGCTTCAGTTGGGGCGATTACAATGGACCCCCCAGATGGCAGCATAACTTTTGGCAGCATCATTTCATCAATTTGATCTTCAACTCTAAAATGATGG
>DATDSS010000180.1:0-3369 GCA_035291245.1 Alphaproteobacteria bacterium
CCCAATCTTTTATGGTTTTTTCAATAATAGGCTCAAGTTTAGGAATGGCTTTTGAAACATCTAAAGCACAAGCACTATACGAGGTGCAAACAAGTATCAAACAAATAGAACGAATTTTTTTAAACACAGTCATCATATAGAAATTAAATTTTTTGTCTTTTAAAGCTTAGCATAGTTTTTAAAACAAGAGAGAGGCACAAAAAAAGAATCCCTTAAAAAATATTAGAATGGCAGTAAAATCTAAGTGATTTTTAATAGGATTCTTGTATTTTTTATATGGAGTTTTGCTATCCTAAGATGTAAAAGTTTGCTAAGGTAAAAATTGTTATCAAACGTTATTTTTAATTATTACCTGTGAAATTATATTTGTGCATTTTGTTTGTAAGTGCTTGCCTTTTGACTGAGGCACAAGCAGATGTTGTTCCTGGTGATACTAGAAATCCCCCAAGCTCATTTACAGCTGTTTGGAAAAAACTTACAAATTTTTGGCAAGAAATCAAAGTGACTTCAAGTGAAGAGGTTATCTTAGCCCAAACGACTGTAACCAACAAAGCCCCTGATATTCGAAAAGAAGACGATGCGAGCCAACTTTCCTTAGTATCATCAAGCCAAGATGCTTTAGACTCCTCTTTAAACACACAATCTATACTACAAAAAGTATCAAGTAACCAAAACCTTATCCCGCATAAAGCGTATTACGATGTCAGGGTAGAGAAGAATGAGTCTGATGATGTAAGTGAAGTACAAGGGGCGCTTACCATAGAAATTCGTGAAAAAGACGCTGGATGGCTTTTAACCGAAGAAGCAACTATTTTTGTATATTATACAGATAAAACTGATGAAAAGCTTGAAAGCACTATGAGTTGTTGGGAAAGTAATGACGGACTAAGTTACAATTTTTACTTTCAAACCATAAGAAATGGAGAAGTTGACCAATTTATTCAAGGAAAAGCTCAAAAACCCACAAAAGATGGCGCTGTTTTGGTGGAATTACTATCTCCTGAAGAAAAAACAATTCATCTTCATCCTGGGGTACTGTTTCCCTTAGAGTATAGAAAAAACCTTATAAATGCGGCTCTTAACAAAAAACGGAACTATACAGCAAGAATTTTTGATGGGGGCGATTTAAACCTGCATGCTCAAGAAGCCTCTTCCCACATTAGCATCCCAAAGACAGTTAACTTTTCTTTTAATAATCAAGATCATCTTTTTGCGCCTAAGGTTTGTTATGACGTGAGTATGGCTTTTTTTCCTGAACAACAAACTTCAGACATGACACCAGAATACGTCATTAATGAAACACTTTTTGACCAAGGTGGGGTTAGCGCTTCAAGAACTCTTAACTACGGAGACCTTTTAATTAAGGCTACCTTAAGAGATATTACGGTCTATCAATCAAGTAATTAAAAATTTACCATTTCTTAAAATTTTTTTGTGAAATGGCTTGAAAAACAAGAATTAAATTCTACATATATCTCATACAATACGTTTGCTAGAAACAATAAATGTTAAAAAAAACCTTAGCATCTGCTTTATTAAGTACCTTTTGTTGCGCCTCAATGACTTTAGACACTTTAGACTTAGACAACTTAGAGCTTACTGTTAACATAAGAAATGGGACTGTCTGCATAGAAAATAATTTAAATGACTTGCCTCAGTATACTAATTTATCGGTGGTTCCTAATAGGAATAAAATTTCTTCAACTGCGGGACAATTTTTAACTTTTATAAATCAGTCTCTGGACAGCTTTTTCTTCATGGTCTGCAATACATCGCGCGAGGACTATGTGAATGGTAATACCAGTTATAATCAGGAAGTTGATCAAGAAAACTTTTTAAATAATAACAAATTTATGAATAATGACCTTAATCAGGAAAATTTTTCCAGCAGTGTTTTTTTAACTCAAAGCGACTTAAGTGAACTAGAAGATAAAAACTATTTTTCAAACACTCTTTTTCCGGTTTCTCAGTCAGAAATAAGTCCAACTACTATAAATCCTTTAGAGCCTGTAACGCCTCAATCTGCGCAAACAAAAAACAACTCTAATAAGAATGAAACGATAGTTTTAAGCCACCCGACTTCATACAAGAGACAAAAAATAACAAAAAAACAGAATTGTCATAAAAAACCGAAAAGTAACTCCCGTGACGCTGGAGTGGAGTCTTCTCGTAAAAAGAAAGCGCGCCCTTATTATGTGACTGATTATTCAACAAAATCGTTTATAAACGAGACTCCAACGACAATGAAACAAAAAGTAAACCATCCTAGCCATACCAAAAGAACTGCTATAGATTTTTTATATTACGTACCTCTTGATGAGCAGTCACAGTGGTATGACTTAGCAGGGCAACCCCCACGTGAGCGCTCCACTCGGCAAGTTCCGTAGCTTTATGCGCGTATGAAAGTTGGTTGATTTTCCTGACTTTAAAAAAAGTGGCCTTATAAATTTTTATCTCAGCTTCTTATCCTAATCTAATACTTTTTAATAAGATTTTACGTTAAACTTTTGTGACTCTTCTCTTGCCCTTTTAAGTCTTTTTAAGCAATATAAGTAAAACAACGTAAACAAAAATCTTGATGCTTGCTCATATAAAAAGGCGCGGACTTATGCTAGTTTTATCCTCCCCATCAGGAGCTGGAAAAACGACCCTTTGCAGCAGACTTCTTGAAACCGAAAAAAATTTAACTCTTTCAGTTTCTGTCACAACTCGTCAAAAGCGACCAGGAGAAGAAGAAGGGAAAGACTATTACTTCGTCTCACGTGAAGAATTCCTTGATATGATTGAAAGGGAACTCTTTTTAGAATATGCGGAAGTTTTTGGTAATTTTTATGGAACTCCTAAAAAACAAGTCTTAGAAGCTCTTGCTCAAGGAAAAGACATCATTTTTGATATCGACTGGCAAGGAACGCAACAACTAGCGCAACTGGCAAGAACTGACTTAGTTAGCATTTTTGTGCTTCCCCCTTCTATTCAAGAACTTGAAACACGTTTAAAGCTTAGGGGACAAGATTCTTTGGATGTTATTGCAAATCGCATGAATGAGTCCTCCCATGAAATCAGCCACTGGCCAGAATACGATTACGTGATTATCAATAAAGATTTAGAAAGATCCTTAAATATGGCGCGCTCAATTTTGCAGGCCGAACGCCTTAAAAGAAACAGATTACTGGGGCTTGCTGACTTTGTTAATCAATTAAGGCTGCCTATGAAGGAAAGAATCAAAGAAAAATAGTTTTAAAAAAAATAACGCAGTGTGCAAGTTTTTTAATTATCGATCAAAAACGGAGCTGTCATATATAGTATTTCATATTGAAGTTTGATTAAAAATGAAGTGCTATAAAATAAACAAAAATAATTATTTAAAAA
>DATDSS010000181.1:0-3436 GCA_035291245.1 Alphaproteobacteria bacterium
GATGAGCAAGTACAGAAAATTTAGAGGTCATAAAACACGAGCTTCACTCTTTATGCAGAAAATTGCACAAAGACAACCGCAACTGTTTGCGCACTGGAAAATAGGAATGATTGGAGGGTTTGCCTAATGGAAGCGGTGTGAATCGAGAGGTTCACGCACCGTTTTGCGAGGGGCTGGTGGGGAAGTGCCGCTGGTCTACTCTCCACTTAACATCTCAGAGCTTGTTGCAGCCCTTGGGGGATTGGGGGCTGGATACGTATGTTGTTTACTTAACATCTCAGAGCTTGTTGCAGCCCTTGGGGGATTAGGAGGTGTTATAGGAGAAGAAAAACCACTTTTTGAAGGAGATGGAATATGATGATTGTTTACCACCATAACAGGTTTAGCATTTTGATTAACTGTGTAATTGCTTGAAACAAAAGTTTTTGATTTACACTTTGTTTTATATAAATAACGCAGATGCTTTTTGCGTTTTTTTAATAAGTAAGCTGCCTCAAAATCGCTAGGGTATGCGCTATTTTGTAAAGAAGATAGCTCGTTTATTATCTCGCCACATGATAAACATTCCCTATTATTGACGGTAAGAGGAGCATTGCAAGAGCTTAACAAAAAAGCAGATAAAATTAAAAAAGTTACTTTTTTCATAAAATTTCTATTGTGAAACTATATTTATCTTACTTTTTTGTTTCATTTCTAATGGAAAAGTCAAGACTTAAATTTACTGTTTACTCATAAAAAAGTAAAAAACCTCATCAGCTTCATAAACTCTTGTATGACCTAAACATTTAATCTCTTTAATCAAGTTAAAGTCTGGCTTAGCTAAAATACTTTTTCTTCTTCGATACGTTCCTATGGTTTTTTGTAATCTATTGAAAAACTTAAATTTTTTCAATAGATGCTTAACGTGTGTTACAGCTTTTTTTAACACAACAAGATTTTCTCATGATAACAAGCAATAAAACAAGGGACGTCAAAGCAACGCCAGAGCTTGCTAAAAAGGCAAAGGCTTCACCGAAACTTTCCGTAATAAGGCCAGCGCTTGTGCTTGAGATAATCAAAGAAACCGCATTGATCAAATAGAAAATACCAAATCCCGTTCCTCTTAGATCCTCTGGCACGGTATCTGCCACAAGGGCTACAAACATTGCCTGGGAAATAGCCATTTGAATCCCCCACAAAGCAACCCCAAAAAACATAACCCAAATAGCCGTGCTAGAATATAAAATAAGGTCAGAAATCACAAAGATAAAACAACCAAAAGCTAGCAATCCATAACGACCTATGCGGTCTGATAAAAGACCAATAGGATAAGAGGAAACAGAGCATGTCACATTATATAAGATCATAATGATTGGCATATCAGCGCCGCTCATATTAAAGCTTGTATGGGCGTGAAGCATTAAAAATGACTCTCCAATACGCCCTAACATATAAATACCCACAATAATCATGAGGGTCCAAAATTCTTTTCCAAGGCGCTTTAAATCAACAAGACGAAGGGGGTGCCTTTTTTCCTTTTGTTCTACTACGATATCTTGGGGGTAGTCTTTGTGCTTTGGCTCTTTTACAAAAAGAACTAAAACCAAAAAAGCTAAAAATGCTGGAACGGTTGCCCACCAAAAAAGCGTATGATAGTCGTCATAGGTAAGCTTCATGATTAAAATCGCCAAAAGAGGCCCTACAAAAGAACCAGCAGTGGCCAACGCTTGCCTTAACCCATAGGCAGCCCCCTTCATATGAGAAGGCGTCATGTCGCCTACAAGAGCGTCACGAGGGGTTGCTTGAATACCATTACCTAGGCGGTCAAAAAGCCTTGATAAAAATACGCCCCCAAAGGTGGAAGAAAGCGCTAAAATCGGTCTTGAAAGCGTGACCAGAGCATACCCGACACCCAAAATAGCTTTTCGTTTTTTTAAATAGTCGCTAATGATACCTGATAATACCTTTAGGGCGTAGGCGACTCCTTCTACAAAGCCTTCTAAAAAGCCAATCCAGCCAGGTGCCACACTTAAAATAGTTTTCAGATAAACGGCTGCTAAGCTAAAGACCATGGCCGTTGACATATTGATTAAAAATCCCACACAGCCAATTAACCACACACCTGTAGGGATTTTATTTTTGTTTTTTAAAGAGGTTGTATTGTCGCTCATACTATTTCCGCGTAAACTAGTCTCATAAAAGAAACGAGATTGATTAAAAAATATACTTTAGCGGGAGAAGACGAAATGCTCAATAAAAAAACGGCACTTATTACAGGATCGACCAGCGGAATTGGTCTTGGAATTGCCATTCAACTTGCAAAACAAAACGCCAATATCATTTTAAATGGATTTGGTAGCCCTGATGAAATAGAAAAAATAACTAAGGAATTAAAGGATTTAACGTCTGGGAAAGTTCTTTTTCATGGGGCAAATTTAATGAAGCGAAATGAAATTGAAGAGCTTATATCTTTTTGTGAAAAAGAAGTTGGCAGCGTTGATATTTTAATTAATAACGCAGGCATTCAATATGTTAGCCCTGTTGAAACTTTCCCTGTTGAAAAATGGGACCAAATTATTTCTTTAAATTTAAGTGCTTGTTTTCATACAACCCAACTCACTCTTGCCGGCATGAGGCGTAAAAACTGGGGCCGTATTATTAATATCGCCTCTGCTCATGGATTAGTAGCGTCTGCTGAAAAAAGTGCCTATGTTGCTGCAAAGCATGGTGTTGTTGGGCTGACAAAATCTATTGCTCTTGAAACAGCTAAGTCTTCTGTTACTGTAAACGCTGTTTGTCCTGGTTGGGTATTAACCCCACTTGTGGAACAGCAGATTAAGCAAAAAGCAGAGCAAAAGGGAATTACTTACGAACAGGCAACTCATGATCTTTTGTCTGAAAAGCAACCAAGTCTTACTTTTGCCACACCTGAGCAACTTGGAGATTTGTGCGTCTTTTTGTGTTCAAAAGCAGCTGATCAAATAACAGGAACAGCGCTTCCCATGGATGGTGGTTGGACAGCTCAATAACAAGCCCCCTAAATGACAAGTAAAACCAACGTTGCTTTTGGTGTCCTAAGGTGATAGTATTTTTTTAGCTTTATTTAAAAAGCTTCTTGCTCTTTAAACCTAGAGCTGATCCTACTTAATAATAAGGTTCAACCGTAAGGAGTTAAATTTTATGAAATTATACGAAAGTGTATTTATTGTACGTCAAGACGTTACAGCTGCTCAAGTTGAAACATTGACGCAAAACTTTGTTAAACTTATTCGCGATGAAGGCGGAGAGGTTTCTAAAACTGAGTTTATTGGTCTTCGCAATCTTGCTTATACCATTAAGAAAAATAAAAAAGGCCACTATGTTTTGATGAACATCAAAGCGAACCCAAGCACCATTTTGGAAATGAGCCGCTTGATGAAGCTTAACGAAGACATCATCCGTCATATGACGGATGATG
>DATDSS010000182.1:0-3842 GCA_035291245.1 Alphaproteobacteria bacterium
GAATGTTGTTAGTGAAACAAAGAGTATTTTCGTGATAGCTGTCTGTCCATTCCATGGAAAACTCAACGGTAATACCATCATTTGCTTGAACACCTTTAAAAGCAATAGGCGGTGTGTGAAGAGGCGTTTTGGAACGATCCAAATATTTAATAAATTCAACAAGCCCGCCTTCATAATGAAGAACGCTTTCATAAACCTCTTCTGGCCGCTCGTCTTTTAATATAATATTGACACCAGAATTTAAAAATGCCAGCTCTCTTAAGCGATGCTCAATAGTGGGGGTATTAAACTCCACAGAAGAAAACGTCTCCTCAGAAGGTAAAAAGCGCACACGTGTTCCCTTTTGACCATTTGCAGGCCCTACTTCTCTAAGGGGAGCTTGTGGTTCACCATGGCAAAATCGCATGGAGTATTCTTTGTCGTCTTTCCAAACAGTAAGGTCTAAAATCTTAGAAAGAGCGTTTACAACAGAAACACCTACCCCATGTAAACCACCTGAAACTTTATACGAGTTTTGGTCAAACTTACCACCAGCGTGAAGCTGAGTCATGATAACTTCTGCTTCCGAAACGCCTGCTTCTTGATGGATGTCAACTGGAATACCACGACCATTGTCAGTAATAGACACACTTCCGTCTGTATGGACAATCACATCAATTTTATCACAGTGCCCTGCTAAGGTTTCGTCAATAGCGTTATCAACCACTTCATAGACCATGTGATGAAGACCAGTGCCATCGTCTGTATCGCCTATATACATGCCTGGGCGTTTACGAACCGCATCAAGTCCTTTTAATATTTTAATAGAGTCAGCTGTATAAGCTTGATTTTCTTGGTCTGAAGTATTTTCTTGAGTCTTGTTTTCTTGCGTCATGGTCTATAGATCTCTTTTAAGGTTCCTGATTCCAGTTCAACCACTTGACTCTCTCTCATTCCAAGATTTTCTAACTCTACATCAGTTCCAGAAATCCAGGTATGCACACGTGATGTGACAAGTGGGTTACAACAAAGTTCCTCCAACAGTACCATACGGTGATGAAAATCTAAATGGGCAACTACATCATCCAGCAATAAAAGTGTCCCCCTTTTGTCACCATTTTCTTGGATATCCAAAAGCCCCTTTAAAAACGCCATCATAAGAGTGATTAAAATCATTTTTTGCTGCCCCGTAGAGCATAAGACTGCAGACCGTTGAACTTCTTGATGAAAGGCTTTAAAGTCGCTTCGGTGCGGCCCAAGAGTTGTCATTCCCACAATTCCGTCTTTTAGACGATTATCCTTTAAAGCACCTTTATAGTACTCAATCGCAAAATCTTCCCCATTTTGTTTAAAAACAGCCTCAATCTCCCCTTCTATGAAAAAGTGAACTTTTGGAAGAGTCGAACTAAGATCTTGGCTATGAACATTTATAAGATTTAAAAAGAAATTTCTGGCTTTTATAGTTTCCAAACCGCATTTTACAATACTATCTTCTAAGTTTTCCACCCAAAGGGGATCAAAAGGAGGGTTTTTTAAAAGCCTTAATCTTTCACGAACGCTGTGCTCATACGCTAGTATGGTTTTAGCATGTGTTTTTGTATAAGCGTAAACCAGCCTATCAAAAAATTGTCTTCTTGCAGTGCTGGAATTTATAAAAAGCCCATCTTGTTGAGGCGTTAACCACACGACATTGATAAAATCAGCAAGCGTACTTTGGGTGGCATAATCTTGATGATTAATCCTTATACGTCTTTTTTCTTTTAAGGCAGAGGCATCCAAAGACGTACCAACCTCAAGCGTTGTGTTATAATCTTCAAAACTTGCAAAAACCCCCCAAGAGTGAACAAGATCACGCTTTATCTCTTGAAATTTTGAAGCCCTTAAACCTTTACCGGGACTAAAAAGAGAAAGCGCTTCTAATACAGAGGTCTTACCAGAGCCGTTTGGACCCTTTAAAAGCACAGTCCCTTTATTTAAGCTAAACTCCGCACTTTGAATATTTCTAAAGTTTTGAAGCCTAAGGGTGGTGAGGTAAAAAAAAGACATTGAAGAAATGTGTACCGTATACGCCTGATCACTAAAAGATACCTCTGAAAGTGCCACAAAATCAAAAGCTTGGGGTAGGGAAAAATTTTTAAAGATAGTTTTTAATGCACTTTAACTTTAAAAAACAAATGAACTCACATAGTTGTGATACAATAAAAATTTCCGCAAAAGGTATTCAAATGAATTTATTCAACCTGATGGGCTCAAAGGAATTATAGGATTTATGTTAAAGGCGATGTAAGGCAGCACCAGACTGAATCTGGTGGAGCGCTCATTTTGGAGAGCATAAAATTTTAAGAAAATCCCCATGTGGCTTATTGCTTGGGTTCATTTTTTTCTTCATAGATTTGTCTTAATTCACCGACATTGCCACTTGTAAGAAGATCAAGATGATCAGTTATTTTGCAGGCGTCCCAATCCCACCATTTTAACTTCAGCAAAAATTTGATTGTTTCAGTATCAAATCTTTTACGAATTTCTCTTGCGGGATTGCCGCCTACGATTGTGTAAGGCTCAATATCTTTTGTGACAAGGCTGTGGGCACCAATAATAGCTCCATCTCCAATTTTTACACCTTGCATAATGGTAGCACTGTTGCCAATCCAAACATCATTGCCGATGACAGTATCCCCCTTACTCTTAACATCAAGAGATGCTTTGCTCCACTTGCCACCAAACACTTTAAAGGGATAGGTCGAAAAGCCATTCATCGCGTGATTTGAGCCGTTCATAATAAAACGGACGCCAGTAGCTATTTGACAGAACTTACCAAGGATGAGCTGGTCTCCCATAAAATCAAAGAGATAAAGAACGTTTTTTTCAAAGTTGTGCACGTCTTGAGGATCATCATAATAGGTATAATCCCCTACAATAATTTGCGGATTTTTGATGATATTTTTTAAGTATACTGTTCTTGTTACCCCCTCTATCGGGTAAGGAGTGTTTGGATTTGGATAATTTTGTGCAACCATGATTCACCTTCTTTAGCGCTTAGATCGTTGGCTCTTCTTAAGCTCGTTACTTAAAGCTTTTAACTTTGAATACTGGGGTTTTGAGGGGAGTTTTGAAATTTTGAAAGTCCACGCCCAAAAAGTTCGGCGCTTATAAACTGGCGGAGGGAGAGGGATTCGAACCCTCGATACGCTATTAACGTATACACGATTTCCAATCGTGCGCCTTCGACCACTCGGCCATCTCTCCAACTTGGAAATAGCTTAACTAATTATAAGAAAAAGCGCAACGCTTTTCTTAAGCAGTGTGAGATAAGCTGTGAAACATCTTATAAAGAGGCCCAGAATACGTGGTTAGAAAAACACGTCATCAGGCTTTTTATTCACATTTTTTAACAGGCCTAAGGTTACCCATACCAAAATATTATCATTTATATCCCCAGATTTCATTGCATTTAAACAAGCAAAAAGTAAAAGCCCAAATAAGGGGTGAAATATAAATTTCTTAAAATTTTCAAAAGAGTTTATGTAAAAAACACCAAAAATCCCCAGTAATAAAAGACCAAAAGCTCCTGTTTCACTGGCAAGCTCTAAAAATAAGTTGTGGGGATGCCATTGCTTATCTCCAAGCCCTGTTAGATAGGGCCAGCCGCCTAAACCGCACCCAAAAATAGGGTTTTTTAAAAAGGTTTCAAACGCTGTGTGGTAGTATAAAAATCGTTCTTGTATTGCGCCGTCTTGTAAGGGGGTAAGTGCCTCAAAAAGGCGATTTATGGTAAGCGGTGTCACAACAGAAGACAAAAAATAACAAAAACAAAACGTTCCTACAAAGCTTAAGCTGAGCAAGAGGAGGTTTTTTTTAGATAA
>DATDSS010000183.1:0-7400 GCA_035291245.1 Alphaproteobacteria bacterium
TCCAAAGAACTTAAAAAAGTAGCTTTAAGTGTAGGGCTTATCCAAAATCTAGCTGCTCTAAGAGCTCTTGTTTCAGGAGGTCTTACCCAAGGCCATATGAGGCTTCATATCAGGAATTTTGCGCTTAACTATGGACTTGAACAAGACTTAGAGAAGCTTTTGATTAAAAAAGCTAGTAGCCTTTTAGAAAAACAAGGTTATATTCTAAACTCTGATGTGGAAGCGCTTGCCATAGAACTTAAGGGAACTTTATGACTCTTTTTAGCCAAAAAGCTTATACAAAGTGTATTTTAACGGGGGAGCACAGCGTGATGCGAGGTGCCGATGCTTTGGTTCTTCCTTGTTTTTCATTTTATACTCAGTTTGACTACACACAAAATGATAAGTCTATTGAAGTATTTGAAAAAGGGTTTGCAACGCAAGAAGAAAACGCTTTTTTGACAGCTCTTTTACACAGGCTTTATCCAAGCCTTAAAGGCACCTTAGAAATCAGAAAAAATCTTTCTCAAGGGACCGGATTGGGAGGATCGGCAGCTCTTTCGATTTTGCTGTCTAAACTTTTAAATTTTAATAAACTTATCAAAGAAGAAGACGTTTTATCTACAGCTATCGATTTTGAAAATATTTTTCACGGAGGAAGCACAAGTGGTGTTGATGTCTACAGTGTTTTTTATGAAAAGCCGATGCTTTTTAATAAATCCACTACACCTTATTTTTTAAACAGCTCCCAAGATTTTGCTCTTTACTTGTTTCCTTTAACGACTCCCTCAAACTCTAAAAAAGATATAGCCCAAGTAGCTGAGTTTTTTAAAAATTATCCCAGCCAAGGGAGCCTTTTGGATGAAACTATGCAAAAAAGCACCCAAATAGCCCTTAAAGCTTATGAACAATGTAATCTTTTATTGCTTGCAAACGCTCTTGACCTTACAAAAGAGTGCTTTGAAAAGTGGGGGCTTATTCAAAAAGAAGCTAAAAAGAGTTGTGATCTTCTAAAAGAGTTAGGAGCACTTAGCGTCAAGCCAACGGGATCAGGGGGGGGCGGCTATCTTCTTAGTCTTTGGAGTGATCATGAAACTGCCCTTAAAGCTTCACAAAAATTGCCCTTCTCCTTGATAGGGTTAGGAGCGCAGACAACCTCATTCTAAAAATATTTTGCAGCAGATCTGTGCCTTTTTCACCCTTTTCTCACCAGAAAACAACTATAAATAATTTTTTCTATTCTTAATCGTTTTTAAACTTTTTTCATGGTAAAGTGGATGGCAACTTGAAGAAAGGTCTTTGCTTTATGACGAATGATTATAAATTAGATGGGCGCGTAAGCGTTCTACCTCTTAGAGATATTGTAGTCTTTCCCCATATGATCGTGCCCCTTTTTGTGGGACGCGAGAAGTCTGTGCGCGCACTTGATCATGTTATGGCTATGGATCAAAAGCAAATTCTTCTTTTAAGCCAAAAAGATGCCTCTGAGGAACACCCAAGAACGCAAGATTTGTTTTCTGTTGGAACTCTTGCAACCGTTATGCAGGTTTTAAAATTGCCTGACGGAACGGTTAAAATCCTGGTAGAGGGTATAAAGCGCGTTCGCGTGTTGCAATTTATTGAAGCAGAAGATTTCTTTGAAGCCCATGTCCAAGAAATTCCTGAAACACTAAACGATGCAGAGCCTTCTGAAGTAGAAGCCATGATGCGTACCCTGTTAACGGAATTTGAAAATTACGTCAAACTTAATAATAAAATCCCACCAGATGTGCTTGTGGGCATTAGCCAGCTGGATGATCCGCATCGATTAAGCGATACACTTGCGTCATATTTGAGTTTGAAAATTTCCGAAAAACAAGAGCTGTTGGAAACGTCCGACTTGTTTGAGCGCATGGAAAAAATGCTGGAACATTTGGAAAAAGAACTGGGCGTTTTACAAGTAGAAAAAAAGATCAGAACCCGTGTCAAAAAACAAATGGAAAAAACACAACGGGACTATTATTTAAACGAGCAGCTAAAGGCTATTCAAAAGGAATTAGGGGATAACGAAGAAGGCAAAGACGAAGTTTCTGAATTATCCAAGAAAGTCGCAGCCTTAAAAATGCCAAAAGAAGCTTTGGAAAAATGCCAGTCTGAGCTTAAAAAACTTAAAAATATGAACCAAATGTCTTCTGAGGCAACGGTTATTAAAAACTACCTTGATTGGATGGTGTCTATTCCTTGGGCAAACCGAACAAAGGTCAAAAAAAATATAACCGAAGCGCAAAGCATTTTAAACAAAGACCACTATGGGCTTGAAAAAGTTAAAGAACGCATCTTAGAGTACTTAGCTGTTCAATCAAGAGTTGGCAAAATCAGAAGTCAAATTTTGTGCTTAGTTGGCCCTCCCGGTGTTGGTAAGACCTCTTTAGGGAAATCTATAGCAAAAGCAACTGGACGCAATTTCGTGCGAGTAGCTCTTGGAGGGGTTCGTGATGAAGCAGAAGTGAGAGGGCACAGGCGTACTTATATTGGCTCTATGCCTGGAAAAATTATACAGGGCATGAAAAAGGCGAAGTCTTCTAACCCACTCTTTTTGCTTGATGAAATCGATAAGCTTGGAAATGATTGGAGAGGCGATCCGTCCTCTGCTTTATTGGAAGTCTTAGATCCAGAGCAAAATGGCGCATTTAATGACCACTATTTAGAAGTTGACTATGATCTTTCTGATGTGATGTTTGTAACCACCTCCAACAGCTTAAACATTCCAGGTCCCTTGTTAGACCGTATGGAGGTAATCAGACTTTCTGGCTATACCGAGCAAGAAAAACTTGAAATTGCCAAGTCGCATTTGCTGGCAAAGCAAGAAATATTGCATGGTCTTAAAAAGGGGGAATTTTACTTAGAAGACAGTGCGATTTTGAGCCTTATTCGCTATTACACCCGTGAAGCAGGCGTTAGAAACCTTGAAAGAGAAGTTGCCAATTTGTGCAGAAAAGCAGTGAAACTTTTGGTTACTAAAAAAGTAAAAAGCCTAACAATTACGGCTGAGAATTTAAAAACTTATGCAGGCGTTCCTCGTTTTCATTATGGAATGGCTGAGGAAGAAGATAGCATTGGAGTCACCACAGGTCTTGCTTGGACAGAAGTTGGGGGAGATTTGCTCTCTATTGAAGTGGTATCAATTCCTGGCCAAGGAAAGTTAAAGCTTACTGGAAAACTGGGCGATGTGATGCAAGAATCCGCACAAGCTTCTATGAGTTTTGTAAGATCTCAAGCCAAAGAATGGGGGATTGATTCCGCTTATTTTGAAAAAAGAGATTTTCATATTCACGTTCCAGAAGGCGCAACCCCTAAAGACGGCCCTTCTGCTGGTATAACAATCACAACCTCCTTGGTCTCTGCAATTACTGGTATTGCTGTTAAAAAAGATGTTGCTATGACTGGTGAAATAACCTTAAGGGGACATGTTTTAGCAATTGGGGGGCTTAAAGAAAAGTTGCTGGCAGCCCTTATAGGAGGCATCAAAACTGTTATAATTCCTTATGAAAATGAAAAGGATTTAGAAGAGGTTCCAGAAATTATCAAAAAAGATCTGAAAATTATCCCAATCAAAAACATGGTGGATGTTTTAGAAATTGCCCTTATCAAGTCGCCAGTTTTACCGCCTGTAAAAGAGCCACTTCTTCCAGGAGTAGAAAAATAGAAACGGGTCAAGTACTTTTAAGTTTACACGCTGCAACCTTAACCGTTGCAAGTACACCAATTTTTTGTAACCTCTGCCTTGCTGTTCAAAAAAAGCAGCTTTGGGTTGTGCAAGGGGAAAATGGAAAAGGAAAAACCTCCCTTTTAAAAGCTCTTAGCGGGGTTTTACCCTTGACTTGTGGTAAACTTACCCATCAGGTGCCTTTTTGGTATAAAGGTCATGGGCTTGCGTGTGATCCACACTTATTGGTAAAAGAGTGCTTAATCCAAGAGGCACGTCGCTTAAACGCCATGAAAAATTTAGAGGAAGTTACTAAAAATCTTGAGCTATATGATCTTTTGGACAAAAGACTTTCAACACTTTCCCAAGGTCAAAAGCAACGGTTTTCTTTTTTTAGACTTTTTTTGCAAAAGCGTTTGCTATGGATTTTAGATGAACCATTTTCTTTTTTAGATGAAACTTGGCAGGAAACTTTTAAAAAGTACTTAAAAGAACATCTGCAAAACGAAGGAAGTGTCGTTATGGCTCTCCACCCCAAAAGCACAGCCCCTCTTGAAGGGGTTACTACTTATGTAAAGCTAACATAAAATCAAAAAGCTTAAGTTTCAACATTTAGGTTGCCTAATCCTCACTTTTTCGCAAAAAGGCTGTTTTTGATCTTCTTTCCTTTGAAAAAGATTTAGGAGACGACGCGATTGGCAAGCCTGGCAAAGGCTTTTAACACTAAAAAATAGCAGGATTACGATCTAGTTGGCACGAAATTTGCATTAAAAGTGTTATAAACATTTTTTATGATGCAATACATTCATGGCCAGCTCTGTCAGTGTACAAAACACCCCGCACCTTTTTGAAAACCCCCAATCTACAAAGGCTAAAAAGAAGGCGGATTCCCAAGATTCTTTGGAAAAAGTTGATTTTAAAGAGTTTTTAAACAATCAGCTTAAAAAGCCGCAGCATCTAGATAGGTTTATAAATTCCCTCACTCTTGAAAGCACAACAGCGACAAAACAAACTGTCAAGAAAACGCAAGCCCCTCAAACAAAACAAACAGGGATACAAGATATTGAGCAGGCTCAAGATACTTTTGACGTAAAAAAAGATGGTAAGGATTTTATTTTTGAGCAAAAAAGCCTTTTTTCTTTTATGAATAATGAATTTCTAAAAGATCAGAATAAGTCAAGCTCTGGCCAAAATGAAAAAGACGTAAATGTTAAAAATCCTTTAGAAGATCTTTTAAATGATCCCTTAATCCAAGTGAGCGCCAAAACAAAGCCTACCCAAGAAGATTTTTCTGCTATAAAGGTAAAAGTCAAAGAAAAAGACGATTTTCTTACAAACGGTCTGTCACGTAACTCTTTTTTTGAACAAGAGGTTAAAAAAAAGCCGGAGCAAAAACCAAACTCTACAGACACCATGGACTTTACACAAGATAACAATTCACATCAGGACCTGTTTTTTAAAGAAGCCCTAAAAGAAAAAGTTCAAGAGCGCAAAAGTCTGCAGCTTCAAGAAAATATTCCTTCAAACGACTTTAGCCGTGAAACTTCTGGGCTTTTTATAAAAGAGAGCATCAATCCCTTTCAAATACTGCAAAAAGATGTTCTAAAGCCTTCCCAGCTGAGTACTTCTTCAACAGATCTCGAAGGGGTCGAGGTATCTTCTTTGTCGTTAAAGGGGGCAAAAGAGAAAAAATTTGAAGCTGTGCTTAAAAAAGATCTTTCAGAGCATATCGCTATGTTAAAGAAACTCTCTTCTCAGATGGAAAGCTTCAATAAAAAGACCTCAGAGTTTAATTTAAACCTTCAACCAGAAGCTCTTGGCGCTGTAAAAGTCAAAATAGAAATAGAACAAGACCAAGTCTATGCAAGATTTTTAATGCAACATGAAGAAGATCTAAAAACAATGGTTTTACAAAAAGATGCTATTCAAGAAATTTTTGCCTCTAACGACCTAAATGCCCAAGGTGAAAATTTGTCTTTTTTCATGAACCAGCAAAATAATTCCTCTTCTCAAGATCAAGGGTCTCAAAGAGATCAGTCAAATCCTCATCAGCTTTCATCAAAAGAAGAAACAATTAAGAACTCTTTTGCTAGCCCTTTTCAAAAAGACGGTTCCATCATCGCCTAACGGCCTTTTAAGGAGATAATAAGATCATGTCGTTTGCTGCTATACAACGCCTTGAAATCCCAACGGTTTTAAACAATAAGGCCGGCAAGATACCTCAATGGGACGAAAATAAACCTCTTGATATTAGTGATACTCAAAAAAAATCCAGTGTAAGAGGCATGATGGGAAAAGATATTGACGACCAATTTAAAAATTTCATGAACATGCTTATGGTGATGATAAAAAACCAAGATCCCACTGAAAACGTCAATAACTTCCAAATGGCTCAAAGCTTAATGGGGTTTGTGCAAGCCTCAGGTTTGGCAGAAAATAATGAATTGATGAAAGATATGATCGACTTAATGAAAGAATCCAGAAGCAATGATCAGCTTGATCTTCTTGGGTCTTATGTTTATCACGATAGAAAAGAGTTCACCCTTGCAGAAGAAACGACCTTTATTGAATATGACGTCACTGAGGCAAACAAAGGAAGAGATCTTAGCTTAGTTATTTCAGATCCAGATGATTATAAGGTTATTGCAGAAATTCCCATGAACTCAAGTATAGGAAGGCACCAAGTAGAGTGGGATGGCAAAACAGAAAACGGGGATATGGCTGAGATTGGAAAAGAGTACAGAATTGCAATCAGAGGGCAAAAAGAGTTTTCCAAAGAAGATATGGACAAAATTACGAAACAGTTTGTCGGAAATCCTCAAAAAGCTAGGGAGAAAATTGAAAAAGAGCTTAAACAGATTGAGGTAGCTTGTAGGGTGCAATCTAAGATTGATTCTGTGGAATATGATGATGAGATGACCCCTTACTACCGGATGGGAAATACCTATATAAGAGAAGAAAATATAGAGCGCATTGTGAAAAAAAAGCCGGCAAACTCTCCCATGCCTTATGGAGCTTATAAAAGCGTGGGGCCAAAAAGCACGGCCACCCAAACAACAGAAAATCTTGCACCATCTCAAGCGATGCGTGTAAACGAAGTCTTATAAAATAAAACGGAGGAAAAAACATGAGTAGTGGACTCAGCGCAGCCCTTGGAACCTTTGTCTTAGGTGTTGATGGTTATAGCCAAAGATTTAATGGTCACTCACAAAACACGGCCAATGCGGGTGTGCCAACTGCCAAAAAGCATGAGATGTATCTATACAGTATGGTAACACAAACCAGCTCAACTGATTTTTCTCCTGGGGGTATTAATGCAACGCCTGTGGCTTATATTGGTAAGCTGGGCTCTATTAGACCATCTGTGTATCCCACGTTTTTAGCTCTACATAATTCAAACGCTTTTTTCGTTGTTAATGAAAATACAGCGGGTACTGGAAATTTTTCAGTAACGCGCCTTGGAACGTTTAAGGCAGATGCTAATGGCTTTTTAAAGAACTCAGCTGGTAAATTTTTATACGGTATATCAACTGACACGTCTGGAAAAGAAGAGCTTTCAACTATTTCCAATTTTTCTCAAATGAAAGCAATAAACACTAAAAATTTAAGTTCTTCAGCTGTTCCAACGTCAGGAATCGATTATTCTGTAAACTTTCCTGGAAACGCAGAATTTTATGCTACAGACGGTACAGAATATACCATTCAAGCCAGTGTTTTTGACAGCTTAGGCATTAAC
>DATDSS010000184.1:0-2907 GCA_035291245.1 Alphaproteobacteria bacterium
TTTGTAAGATTTGCGTTTTTTGGCCTTGATTGAGGACTGGACGATTTTGGCTTTGTAGGGCATTTGAGCTAAGTTTCATTTTGAAGGTGATCCAAATTTACTACAAATTTCGCAAAAACTCATACCCTACCGAACAAAGCCCATCGTCATTGCCAACCTCATTAATAAGTGGAATTCCTTTGGAAGATGCATCTGCATGAAAGCAGGATAATTCTGTCCAAAATAGGGCAAAATCATACCCTACTGAACAAAGCCTCTATAAAGGCATTACAAAAACTGTCATAAAAGATCACTTAGAAAAAAGTAATTTCCACAAACTTTTTGGAGATCCAAAAGAAGGTTTTTGTGGTCTGGTTGAGCATTGTTCGGCATCGTATTTGCTGTTAACTAAGGGGTTAAAGAGCAATGAATTTAATCATGAAAAAATTTTAGATTTATCAATTTATACAGCCCTTGTTCTTCAAAAAAGTGAGGAGATGACCAGAGATTTCACCATGATAAATGTTCTTGAAATTGTAAAATCTTTTGATCTTTTAGAAAAAAATAAAGCAGATTATTTAACACAAGGACATCCAACTTTGTTTAATGATGCGCAAGAAAAAGTAAGGGAAATTATAACCGCTCCTGATACAAAAGAAAATCCGTTTAACGATCTTTTTAGACTGTTTGAAAAAAACGTTTCTTACGAATCAGGATCAAAAATGTCTAATCACTTAAGTGAAAAATTCGAACACTCTATCAAGACAACTTTTTCTAAAGTGAGATATGATTTTAGCGTTCAAGAGGCTCCCAAAAAATTAGAATTCCCAGAACTTTTACAAAAACAAATGCAAACCCAAAGACAAATGCAAAATCAAAAGACCATGTAGGAAGTTTGGAGGGTTTGTGGCTGGAATGACGTGTAGATTCCTTTCATTTTTTCTACGGCACAAAGAAATATCGGCGGTTTGCCCAAAAAATGCCGATTTCTTGTCAGAATTAAGCAAATTAGAGAGGAGTACACATTTTAATAAAGGCGGTTGTATCCAGAACGCCCGAAAGATCGCCACTCTATTTTTATCGTCATGGGTTGACATTTTGCTTTGTTTTGCTGATGATGGCTTAAAATAACATGTGTTGACGTTTTATGGATTCTAACTTGCCTTTTTTGGAGGCTCCTTCTTTAGAAGGGCTTTATCAACGAGTCTTTTCTTATATTTCCCAAGCTAAGAAAAATGTTTTACGATCCATTGATTTAGAAATCCTAACTACCTATTGGCATATAGGAAGGGAAATTGTTGAAGAAGAACAAAAAGGCGCACAAAGAGCAGAATACGGAAAAGCTATTATTTCTCAGCTTTCACACAGACTGATCAAAGAATTTGGGAAAGGCTATAGCAAAAGTACCCTTGCTGATATCCGCAAGTTTTATTTGACTTATTCAAAAGACGAAAACATTTTCCACGCAGTGAGTGGAAAATCTGAGCTTGCTTTGAGATTCCAACTTTCGTGGACGCATTATCGTATTTTGATGCGCCTTAGTTCAAAGCAAGCCAGGTCTTTTTATGAAATTGAAGCTATACAAAATGGGTGGTCAGCACGGGAATTAGAAAGGCAAGTTGCAAGTTTACTTTTTGAAAGGCTCATAAAAAGTAAAAATAAAGATGAAGTCCTTGCTCTTGCAAAAAAAGGCCAAGAAATTATAACCCCTCAAGACGCAATTAAAGATCCAGTAATACTAGAGTTCCTTGGTCTTCCTGAAAGTCCAACTTTTATGGAATCTGATTTGGAACAAGCGTTAATTAGCAACTTACAGCATTTTTTGCTTGAATTGGGGAGGGGCTTTGCGTTTGTTTCTCGCCAAAAGCGTCTTACCATTGACGGAGATCATTTTTATACAGACCTAGTTTTTTATCATACAATTCTCAAATGTTACGTCATCATTGATATTAAAACGCATAAACTCACGCATTCAGACCTTGGTCAAATTCAGCTTTACGTCAATTATTTTGACCAAGAGATAGCAACACAAGGTGATAACCCGACCATTGGCCTAATTTTATGCACACAAAAAAATGACGCGGTCGTTAAATACACTCTTGGTGAAAAAAACAGCCAAATTTTTGCCTCAAAATACCAATTCCATCTTCCAACAGAAGAAGAACTTGAACAAGAGCTTAAAAAAGAGGTCCAAATGATCCAACAAGCAACAAAAAAGACCGGTGAATAGACACTTCATGACACGCCCAAAAATCAAACTTAATGACCAAAAAGCCCCCTCAATTTATCAGTACTTTTCAAAAGCACTCTATGAGAAACGCATTTTTAAGGATGACAAGATAAGCCTTAATGTGGCTCAAGAGTCTTTTGAAAAAATACCTTTAGAACCTGATGATCAGTTCAAGATAGCTTTAAAAAATTGGCTGGATAGATTTGTTTCAAAAAAGAACTGGCAGCGTTGCTTGGCAACATTGCGTCAGATTCAAGCTAATAAAAAAAACGAGATCAAGTCCATCAAAATTTCTAAAGAGACTTACGACCTTGTTAAGAATTACGCAGACACACTTGGCTTAAGCATTGATAAAGCTTTAAAAAAAGCTATGGAATCTCAAGTGTTGGAAGCTAAAGGTGATGTTTTAAAAGAAAATATCTTTATCTCTTTAAAGGAAGAAGTTGCCCCAAAAACAGAAAAAACCATACAAGTAAAATTAAACCTGTACGTTGAAAATAATAGTAAGTTTGTTCGAGGAAAGAAAAAAGCAAAAGAATACATCGACGATTTTTTAAGCGACTATCAGGCTAAAAAACTAAAAAATGATGAAGGAAGCTACATCCTTACTATTATTTATGACGACGAAGAGGATCTAGAAAAAACGATTTCAGATATATACAGCGAAATTTCTTTTCTAGCAGACCTTAGAAATTGCT
>DATDSS010000185.1:0-2060 GCA_035291245.1 Alphaproteobacteria bacterium
ACCTTTTGTTGTTGGACTTAAGAGGGAAGAATTTAAACGGAAAACAAGCGTGTGCGGACTTAGAATCAGTTGGTATAGCAACTAACAAAAATGGCATTCCTTTTGATCCGCTCCCACCAACGGTTACCTCAGGTATTCGCCTTGGCACACCTGCTCTTACAACCAGAAGGTTCCAACAAGAGGAGTGTAAATATGTAGCCTCTTTAATGGATCAGGCTATGACTAAAACACTTGATGCTGAGCAATTAAAGCTAAATGTCCAAGAACTTTGCAAGAGGTTTCCTATTTATAGTTAAAAACCCACGACTCTCCATCACTTTTTAAAACGCTTTTTTTGCCCTTAACAAAAGGTAAATATTGTTTGGGTGTTTCTTAAAAGAAGGTTAATTTTGAAGAGGCTTTAGGCAGCGCTGTTTACGGAGTGTCGATATCATTTAAAAATCAGGGGGAGTCGTGGCCCCCTCACAAAAATCCCCCAACTCCCCTATATCAGATGACAAAACTTTCTGTTAGACTGTCTTCATTTGATTTAACTAAAAAGACTAAATATATGGCAATTACAACACGTAAAGAGGATTTTTCAAACTGGTTTCAAGACGTTATTAAAGAAGCGGATCTTGCTTGTCACTCTGTGGTAAGAGGGTGCATGATTTTTAAACCAACGGGCTATGCTTTATGGGAGTCTCTTCAAAAAATTTTAGACAAAAAAATTAAAGAGACAGGACATCAAAACGTTTATTTCCCTCTTTTAATTCCTTTAAGCTTTTTTGAAAAAGAAGCAAAGCACGTTGAAGGCTTTGCAAAAGAATGCGCAGTTGTAACACACTATCGCTTAGAGCCAGATGGCAAAGGTGGCTTAGAGCCTGCAAAAGACTCAAAACTTGCAGAACCCCTTGTCATTCGCCCAACCAGTGAAGCAATTATCGGAGAAGCAATTTCTTCTTGGATTCAGTCTTATAAAGATCTTCCCGTTTTGATTAATCAATGGTGTAATGTGATGCGCTGGGAAATGCGCACAAAAATGTTTTTAAGGACTTCTGAATTTTTATGGCAAGAAGGCCATACAGCACATGCCACACGTGAAGAAGCAGAAGAAGAATCTCTTAAAATGCTGGAGGTCTATGAAGATTTAGCCCACAATTATTTAGCCATTCCCGTTCTAAAAGGTGAAAAAACGCCAGCTGAAAGATTCCCAGGAGCAGTTAACACCTACACCATTGAAACCATGATGCAAGATGGAAAAGCCCTTCAAGCGGGAACGTCTCACTTTTTAGGGCAAAACTTTTCCAAAGCTTATGATATTACGTATGCTGATAAAGAGCAAAAGATGCAACATGCTTGGACAACCTCTTGGGGGGTGACGACTCGTTTAATTGGAGCACTCATCATGACTCATAGTGATGACTTTGGACTTGTTTTACCTCCTAAAATGGCACCTGATCAAGTGGTAATTATTCCTATTGTTAAGAAAAATCAAGATAAGCAGGAAATCTTAGGCTATTGTGAGGCTTTGGCTGCTTCTTTAAGGGCTTTAACATTTAACGGAGAAGGTATTCGCGTGAAAGTAGATGCAAGCCCTAAAGAGCCTGTGGATAAATTTTGGGATGCTGTTAAAAAAGGCATTCCTGTGCGCCTTGAAATTGGCCCCCGTGATAAAGAAGCAAGACAGGTTTCTATGTCTTTGCGAAATAAAGAAGCCAAAGACCGAACAGCCTTACCCATAGAAGAGCTTTTAAAAACAATCCCTTCAACTTTAGAAAACATTCAACAAGATTTATATAATAAGGCTTTAAACTTTAGGCTTGAAAACTCTAAGCACATTGAAAGTGTAGGAGAGCTTGAAACTCTTTTTTCAAAAGACGAAAATTATGCCGGTGGCTTTGCTTATGCCTTTTTTGATCCAGAATGCGAAAGCCAGCCAGACGTTGAAGCCAAACTCAAAGAGCTTAAAGTCACAACACGTTGCTTGCCTTTTGAAAACAAAAACGAAGAAGGGCTTTGTATCTTTACTAAAAAGCTTGTAAAAGGGAAAGTTATTTTCGCTAAATCTTATTAACTAG
>DATDSS010000186.1:0-7541 GCA_035291245.1 Alphaproteobacteria bacterium
AGCGTCTTTCTGCTTAAGATGAGTATACCGCGTTTAAAAAAACGCTCACAGTTTTTAGCTGTTTCAAAAAGAGGGGTTTGTTACAAAACTCCTCATCTTATTTTTAAAGCCTGTCCCATGGATGAAAAAACAGGGGAGGGGTTTGGATTAACAGTCTCTAAAAAAGTTGGTAATGCTGTAAAACGTAACAAGGTTAAACGCCGGTTGCGAGAAAGCATTAGGCTATTTTTAAAAAAAGCCCCCCTGGAATCTTCTACCGCTTATGTGATTATTGCCAAAAATCACGCCCGCTCAGCCTCTTTTGTTGAGCTCTGCGATCAAGTTGATAAGGCTTTGCTTTATTTTAAAGAAAAGCTTGCTTAAGCTTTTAAAATCCCCAGATCATACGCTCCAGAAAAAAAAATTTAAAAACCCGTTCAAAAGAAAACTTCCACCAACAATAATCATCACAAAAGAAAGAGCTTTTTGAAGGGTTGTCGTTTTCATTTTTTTAGAAAAATAATTGCCAATAAATAGCCCAAAAAGACCTATTACAATTAATTTACTTAATAAAAACGGGTCTAAAAAAAAGCCATTAAAAAGATCAACTGAAATGCCTGCACTTGTATTGATAAAAATAATTAGTAATGACGTGGTCGTTGCTTGCTTAAATCCCATATGAAGAAGTTTTACCAAAACGGGGATAATTAAAAAGCCTCCCCCAACACCAAATATTCCTGTGATAACTCCAACTAAAAAGCTGTATAAAATTAAGAAAAGCAAAGGTTTTTTAGAAGAACTAATATCTGCATCAGATTCAGATATAGCGTTTTTCTTTTTTATTGAAAGCGCAAGACCTGCTATAAGCATAAATAAGTGCATGCCCGTTTCAATAACATCACTTTTATACAGCGTATAAAAATCTGTCTTTAAAAGAACCTCTGGAAGTCTTACAAAAAGAAAATTTCGGGAAAAATAAACACCTACAATAGACGGAATAATAAATAAAAGGCTCTCTTTTATATGGATATTACCGCGTTTCAATATCAAACCAATTAAACTAACGCTATTTACGACATAAAAGCTATAAGAGGTTGCCGCAAAAGGAGTAAGCTTAAAAAAGAAAGTCAAAATAGGGTAGGCAAGAAGCGCTCCGCCTGCCCCTAAAAGTCCTAAACTCAAGCCTAGAGCCATAAATAAAATATGACCAAAAACCCAATAAAAATCTAATGAGAGTTGTTCCATGGCATTTTAGCTAAAAGATAAGAAAGAGAGCAAAACCCAGTAAGCCCAGAAAATATCAAACCACAACTAATAAAAGCGCTTAATTTTAAAAAAATTGGACTTATAGTTTGACTTAAAGTTATTCCTACCAAAGAAAGGCAGCCCACTATTATGTGAGTTTGACGCGTAAGAGAAAAAGGTTGTTTTTTTCCTTTAGCTGTTGGATAACCATGGGCTTGCCAGGATAAAATTCCACCGATCATATTCAAAAGTTGCAAAGATGGATCTTCTTTTAATAACCTTAAAATTGCCATTTCACTTCGTTTACCTGACCTACAATGAACAACAATTGTTTTCGAAGTTTCAGGTATTTTTGAGGCAGAAATCTCCCCCAGAGGAAGAAGAATGGCCCCTTCAATTGAGGCCGCTACATATTCACCTTGCTCTCTTACATCAATTATCAGGTACTTATCTTGGTGATGATAGACTTCTTGGGCTGTAATGCTTTTTATCATTTTGACGTTTCTTTGGCTGATTCTTTTGTAGAACCTACCACAGTTGATAAATCTTTTACATCCCATTCAAGAGTTTGATGATTAAATTTGTACTCTTTTGGAGAATCAAACTTACTGGAGTAACTAAGAATTGCAAAAAGCTCCCCTCTATCGTTTACGATACTATCGCCAAATCCTTGTGTCCCTAAAAGATTTTTAAACCGAACCTCCACACGTCTTTCAGATTTTAATTTTGGGATAATTGTAATTAAATCATTAAGAGATTGAATAACAGTTCCGTCGATTTCTAAGATTTTCATCCCCCCATCAGGTGACCACCATTCTCCAGAGGTTAAGCCTTTAAAAGCAGAAGTTCTTTGAATCGCACTTACAAAAATACCGGGCTCTTTTGCACCAAAAGAAGAGGTTGTTTGGAAGGAGTCTTCGTAAAACATCGCCCCACCAAAGGATACAAAGTGAAAATAAGGATCCATATTGAAAGTCGTTGGTTTTACTGAAAGCGTTAAATGCTTTCCATTTCTGTAAACCTCGATACTAACAGGATCATTTGTTTGGTTAATAAGAGTATCTAATTGATAAAGCTCTGGGCCAATAAACGCCCCCCCAACTTTCCAAATAATATCTCCTGCTCTTAAGACGGTGTGACTAGGGCTTGAAACAACACTTCGACTAATTACCAAAACCTTCTTATTAGCATGAGGAAATTCCTTTAAGTACATATCAAAAGCATCTTGAGGGATAAGTCCCGCTTGAAGTAGCTCTTCAATAGGCATGTATTCAATCATCGCGCCAATGGTTTGACGTTTTGGAGTTTCACCTTTTTTTAAAGCCTCTAAAGCGGTTTTTACGTATTTAATTGGAAGAGCAGCGCCTGAGATAAACTTTCCACCATATAAAATACCTACAACCTTACCAACTTCATTAAAGACTGGAGAACCACTAGCCCCTCCAACTGTAATAGCAGAAAACTGAAACGTTTGATCAGGAAATGGTCCAATACTTTCATAAATGTTAAAAATTTCCCCTTTAAAGCTTGAAAACTCATTTTTACCTGCATTTCCAATGCAAAATACCGTTTGATTTACTGCAACGGGTGTTTCATCAATGCTAAGTTCAATGGCATTTTGTGGGAGTTTTTTAGGATCTACTTTTAAAAAAGCAAAGTCATAAGTCGGATCAAAATATAAAAGACTAGCCGGTAAAACACTGCCATCACTAAACTTTAGTTCATACGTGCTAACCGTCATTTCGCCAACCACATGTTTATTAGTGGCAACAATACCTTTTTCTTTATCTACGATAAAACCGGTTGCAAACCAGGCTTGATTTTGCTCGTATTTCGTACCAGAAGCTGAAGCGTAAGTATTAACAGAGATGATTGCAACACCTCTTCTGCATAAATCTAAAATTTCTTTATTTTTAGCAGACTCTAACGGGGTTAAAGCTTGCGGCTCTACTTGATCTGCTTGAGATTGAGGAGTTTTCTGTTGTGGGTCTTGAAGAGAAGAAGCAATACTTTCACTTACTAATAAAACACCGGAGCATAAAAAAGCGCATGTAACTAAGTTCATAAAAAAAGCCCTACTTACTATCTATGGATATCAACAGTCTAGATAATAAATAGAGCTCTCACAATCACAAAGTTTAAAATAAGCCTCCAAATCCGCTATCGCTATCTTCAAGATTTCCTTTTGGATCAGTTTGAGTATTTTCTGTAGGGGGAGTTTCTTCTTTAGGCGAGCTTTGTGGTTGTTGGACAGGATCTTTTACACTAGGCGGGCTTTGTGGTCTTTTCTTTTCGTAAAATGTTAAAAGGTATTTAGTAGCATGGTCAGTTGGAATCCTGTTAAACCACTTTACATATTTATGATTAAAGTAATTTTTGTACTTGGAAACACACGACTGCACGTCAAAACGGTTAGGCTGTAAATTTTGCCCTTCTTGTGAATAAGCATAGCCACCTAAAGAGTTATAGCTCGCGTGCATGTTTTCGCTACCATTATAAAAGTTGTCTTGGATAAACCCAAAAGATGTCTGACTAGACGTTGGGATAGTAGGCTGTGTAGAAATAATTAATGTCAGAAAACTTTCAAAGCGTTCTCTTTTTTCTTTAACTTTTTCACAATCTTTTAAAAGAGATTCTTCGTAACCTTCAAGGAATTTCCCCGTTTGAAGAGCTTTTTTATACACCTCTAAGGTTTGGATGCGGCTATCGCAATAACTTATTAATTCTCCATAAATTTTGCCTAAAGCCGTTACATGATGTGCATAAGTTTCTTCATCACTTGCCTGCCCTAATGAAGGGCTGGTGTTTTGTATTAAAAGAATTTTACTTGCCATATTAAGTGAAAGCGGTGAAAAAGACTTCATCGTCGAGATTTCTGAGTCGATCATTCGCAAAACATCACTGTTCATTCTTTCATTTTCAGGTCTGACTAAGACCTTTTTAACTTGGGTTTTTAACGAACCCACCTCTTGAAGTGGATCAGATGCGGCATATAGTGGCTTTAGAATACTTAAGCTCAACAAAAGCGCAGAACTAACTATCTTCATGTTTTTAAATCCTTATTCCGTAAAGTTTCTTTAACAAGTTGAATGAAACAGCATTTAAAAAGAGAAAAACAGGTGGATAATTCTAATAAAAAGTTTTTAAAAAAGAAGCTCAAGGAGAGAATAACTGTTGATTTACCTAGGATTTTTGAAGATGCATCTATAACACAGCTCTAAAAAGTAGAATTTTATTAAAATTTTATAAACCTGGGAAAACACGGACAAACCGTTGAAATTCAAACGACTTTAGACTATAGTTCCAACAGAAATTAGCCTTATAGAAACTATCGTAATGGAAATTATTGTGAAAAAAAAACGATCTTTTGGAGAAAAAATTATGTCTTGCGCAAGACATAAGCACGCAACCACGTGGATGGTATTTATTTCATTCATAGAGAGTTCTTTTTTCCCCTTTCCTCCTGATTTACTAATCGTAGCAATGCTTATGGCAGATAGAACAAAAGCCTGGGCACTTGCGTTTTATGCAACTATTTCCTCAGTGTTAGGGGGAATGTTAGGCTATGCTATTGGTTTTTTCCTTTTTGAAACTCTTGGTGAATGGATTATAAAAACCTATAGCCTGCAAGAGGCCTTTATTAGGTTTCAACATGACTTTCAAGAGTGGGGGTTTTGGATTATTTCTTTAAAAGGGCTAACACCTATTCCTTTTAAACTTGTAACCATTGCCAGTGGGGTAGCCCAACTTGATTTTAAAACATTTGTTTTAGCTTCCATTATTGCAAGATCCTTTAGGTTTTATCTCTTAAGTGCGCTAATGTATTTTTTTGGACCTGCTGCAACTGAGTTCATTCAAAAATATTTAACACTCGTACTTGTAGCAACTCTTGTTATACTAGTAGCAGGATTTGTTATTGTAAAATATATAGCTTCATGACGCGAAACACCCTATTTTCTGTTGAAACAAGCAAGTTACTTTTGTTCACTTTAAGCAGCATATCGCTGCTTTTTGCATTTAATGCTCAGTATTTTTTAAATATTTCTGCCTGTCTTTTATGTCAGTATCAACGCTTTATTTATTGGTTGTTGTTAGTAAGCTGCACATTCTTTTTTAAAAAAGATAAGCTCTTTTTTTATAGCGGATTTGTGCTTACTTTTTTGGGTCTAATTTTGAGCTTCTTTCATTTTGGCTTAGAGCAACAATGGTGGCGGCTTCCTGGGCTTTGCATTGCTAGTTCTATGACCTTAAGCGATTTACCTTCAAATGATTGTTCTAACGTTTCTTGGACGTTTTTAGGTATTTCTATGGTTTTTTGGATCTTAGTAGTCCAACTTTTAACACTCCTTTATTTAAGTATTTCTTGGGTAAAACATATGGGCAAGTAAGTTTACTCCTTGCTTATACATAATTTTTTAGTACATTTAAATTTATCAAATACAGATTAAGCTCTTAGCTCATGCAAAAAAAACTATTACTCCTTGCAACAAAAGACTCTTATGTTCTAAGCCATCGGTATGACTTGGCTAAATACTTTAAAACACTGGGGTATGAGGTGTGTATTGCCTGTTCCTATGAAAAGAAAAATTTAAAAAGATTTGAAAAAGATGGTTTTATAACCTCCCCAATTTCTTTTGACAGGAGCGGGATTAATCCTTTTAAAGAACTAAAAACGCTTTACGAGATTTATAAGCTTTATAAAAACGGTAAGCCTGATGTAGTGTATCAAGTAGCTCTTAAGCCTGTTTTTTATGGGAGTTTTTGCGCGCGTCTTTTAAAAATTTCAAAAATAATTAACACGTTTGGAGGAGTTGGCTATGCCTTTACTGCAAACAGTTTTAAAGCAAATTTGATAAAACGACTTGTTTGGCTGTTATTTAAGCTGTCTTATAGAAAAACAGACTGGGACTTAATTGTTCAAAATCAAGAGGATAAAGACCTTTGGAATACCTACATACCAGAGAGTAAAATTCATGTTATCCAAGGGGTTGGAATTAATTTACAAAAGCACCAGAGCTTACCACTTCCACCATCAACAGAGCCATTTACATTTACACTTGTGGCTCGAATGCTATGGACAAAAGGAATAGGGGAGTTTATAAATGCAGCCAAGTCTATAAAAAAAACGTATCCTTTGACAAGATTTCTTTTGGTGGGGGGACTAGATCCTAATAATCCTGCTCATATTCCTTTAACTGTTTTAGAAAAATGGCAAGAAGAAGAGGTTGTTCAATGGCTGGGCCATCAAGACAATTTAAAAGAAATTTACGAAAAAACCCATGTAGCCGTCCTTCCTAGTTATAGAGAGGGAGTTCCAAAATCATTGCTTGAAGCCATGAGCTATGAAAGGGCCGTCATTACTACAAACACCCCAGGATGCAAAGAATGCGTAAAAGATAACGGCTTCTTAGTAAAACCTTATGACACCTTAGAACTTATAGACGCAATGAAAAAATTTTTTAAAAACCCCGACCTTATCGAAAGCATGGGAAAACAAAGTAGGCACCTTATTTTAGAAAAGTTTGATCAAGATATTATTTTTCCAATGATAAAAAAGTTTTTATAGACCTCTTACGAAACCGACTTTTTTGATAGTTTGGGATGACAGGAAATTTTGAAAAATCCGCAATCTTACACATGAGTCACATGATGATTCCCTTAAATTTTATGAACCACCCCAAAAGGCAAAAGAGGAGAAGTCTTAAAAAAGGGGGCTATTTCCAAAAGTGATGGGTAGTAAAAGCGCTCTATACTAAGGGCATCTTCGTTATTTTGCCCTTTCAAGTATTAAACGCACCACTAAGGGGATTTAACTCAGGTGCGAGTCCTTCTTTCGGTTCATAAGAATAACCTCTTTTTTGTCAGAAGTTAATCTTACGCCTGATTTTTTTATTCCCTAAGGGCATTTATGTTATTTTAAATTTTTTTAAACTTTTGCAAAGATTAGGGAAGCGTTTGTTCCGCCAAAGCCAAACGAGTTTGACATAACATACTTCAAGTCTCGTTCTTTAGCTTTATGGGCAACAAAGTCCAAGTCACAGCCTTCACTTGGGTTATCTAAGTTCAACGTAGCAGGCATAATGCCATCCCTTAAGGCAAGAATACTAAAAATTCCTTCAACACTTCCAGCTGCCCCCAGCAAATGACCCATAGAAGACTTTGTAGAAGACATACTAAGCTTATAAGCATGGTCTTTAAAGATACTTTTTACGGCTAGTACCTCGATGGCATCTCCAACTGGTGTAGAAGTTCCATGGGCATTAATATAGCCAATTTCTTCAGAATTAATATGACTATTCCTTAAAGCTGCTCTCATG
>DATDSS010000187.1:0-3617 GCA_035291245.1 Alphaproteobacteria bacterium
TTGCGCAAATGGGCTCTTGCTGTTTTAGTGAAACTGAAAGAAAAGCCCCAACAATCCATTAAATCTCTGATGCGCAAAAATGCTATGTCCTTTAAACATCTCGCCAACTCTGTCAAGAAAATTCTTCGTGCGTAGGCCCTGATAAAATACATAAAATTTGTTGACTTTAAAGGGTTTTTTTTGGTAAATATTTATATAACAGCCTGTTTCAAGGTTGTCTATGATGGCGGGTGTAGCTCAGTTGGTTAGAGCACTAGGTTGTGGTTCTGGGGGTCGCCGGTTCGAACCCGGTCACTCGCCCCATTCATTTCAATAAAATCTTCCCCAAACATATTGTTTTTAATATTTAAAACTTAAATTCCTGCTCCTTCGTAAAAGGATAGCATTTTGACTAAGAAGATTTCTGTACTGAAATTGTTTCTTAGATGAAGATATTTAAAAAAAATTATTTCTAAAATATTGTATTTTTATTAATAAATCCCTATATCTAAATCATCCTATCGGATATGGCTTTTAAGCCATTAACAAAAAATAACTTAGAAAGAGATTTTTAATTATGACTATTAAAATTTTATTAAGTTTAACGGTATTATCTCTTAGTGCTTATGCATCAGAGACTATGGTCGATTTTGGACCAGATGCCGATGAGGTCTTAATCACAAAAACAAGCACCTTTAATGGAATTGATTTTGATAAGGAAAGACTTTTCATAGAAGAAGAAAACGAATTCATTAAAAAAACAACTTCTTATGATCTTTTAACTCAAGAAGAATTAGATAAAGAAGAGGAAGCCAGAGCTCTTTCCAATGAAAGCTGGTTAAAATATGGCGTTAAAAAAGTAGCATTTTTTACCGCAACTGCTGCCCTTTCCTATGTTGTTAGCCCCATTGTTGCGCCTTTAGTTTATGAAACAATCGGCGTAGCTGCAGGTGTAGGTACGATGCATGCTTTTGACTATTTCTATCCACATGTATGTGGCACGGCAACTACGTTTTTGGAAAGAACCGCGCGCGATGCCTTAAAGGTAGAGTTAATTACAAAAGTTCATACTCTTGGACGCTACGCCGGAACTCAAGTTTTACCATGGGCTGCTAAAAAAGTTACTGCTTTCGCTTGGGAAGGTGTTAAAGCTGCTCCAGGTGCAGTTGTATCTGTTGCAAGTAGCATAGGAAATGTTGCAAAAGCAACGCCAGGTGCGGCTGTATCTGTTGCAAGCGGCGTAGGAAATGTTGCAAGCAGTCTTTGGTCATGGGGGAAATCTGTGGCAGGCTCTTTGTCCTCTGCTGTTCAGTCTTCTAATGCCGGTTACTTAGTCCATCGCTTGGACGTAATCCAAAACTAAGGTTTTTTATTAGGCTTTAGGTACCTGACGTTTAAAGAAAAAAGAGATAAGACATCCAAGCTTATCTCTTTTTAAAAAAAAATCAGCTTTAAAAAAGCTGCTACAAAACTGTTGTTACCAAGTCTTTAAAAATCATTCCCCTATGCTCATAATCTTTGAACTGATCAAAACTTGCGCACGCTGGGGAAAGCAAAATTGTGCAGGGTTTTTCATAATTTTGTGCATCTTCATAAGCTTTTTCAAAAGCTTGATTAAGCGTTTGATGAGCGCTTACCTCACAATGCCCTAAAAGGGTGTTATAAAAACGATCTTTAGAACGACCAAAGGTATAAGTTTGTATAATCTTTTTAGAATAAGGGAGAAGCTTATCAATGCCATCAGTTTTATCAGCCCCCCCCACTAGCCAAAATATAGAATCGCACGCCTCAAGTGCCCAGCGCGTTGCATCCCCATTGGTTGCCTTACTGTCGTTAATAAAGGTAATAGCTCCCTTGACGCCAACCCGTTCAAGTCTGTGCTCTAACCCCTTGAAAGAGCGCATACCATCGTAAATAATTTCATCTGGAAGACCAAGGCTTTTTGCCATTTGGTAAACAAGTGCTGCATTTTGGTGGTTATGAACGCCTAATAAATTTTTAAACGTCTCATAAGGGTGGATCTCTCTTAAACTAGAGCTAGAGACGCTATAGCCCTTGGTTAACATCTCTTCATAGACTCTTTTACTAAAGGGATCGTCAAGGCTAATAATACAAGATTTTGCGTTATCAAATATATGGGTTTTAGCAGCTATATAGGATTTTAACGTTCCATGGCGCTCTAGGTGGTCTTCACTAATGTTTGTCCAGCCAGCGAGCTCTAAACTAAGAGAGTTGCATAACTCTAATTGATAGGAGGAGATTTCTAAAACAACAAAACCTTTGGGTGATACTTTGGGCAAGCTAAAAACAGGGATGCCAAAATTTCCACCGATTGCAACGTCATAACCGGCTTCTTTTAAAATATGCCCTAACAGAGCGGTGCTTGTAGACTTTCCATTGGTACCAGTAATGCCAAGGAATTTTGTGTGGGGAAATAGTTTATTATACCACCCCAAATCGCATTCAACTGTAATACCAGCGCTTTTAAGCTTTTCAGATAAAGGATGTGAAGGGGGGATTACAGGGCTTTGAACAACACCCTCTAGGAGGGCATCTTCATGGTACCACTCATAACCTTGTTCAAGGGCTAAATTTTTTTTTGCCTTGTCATCGTCATAGACATAAACTTTAACGTTGTTTTCTTTAAAAAAAGTTGCTGCAGCTTGACCAGAACGCGCAAAGCCCAGTATAAGAAGACTAGAAGGAAGAGCGATCATATCCTTATTTTTTATATAAAATTATTTTTCTTAAGTATTCTATGGTAACGATAAAAAAGTAAAGAAAAGTTTAACACGGGAGTTTTTTGTGGGGCATCAAATACCTTCTTTAGAATTTTTGCACACTTATGAAAAGGTAGACTATCTCGAAGCTTTGTCTTTTATGACCAACAAAGTAGAGGGTATTGTGCAAAAACAACAAAAGGAGCTTTTGTGGTTTTTAGAACACGATAGCCTTTATACAGCAGGGTCCAGCGCAAAGCCTCAAGACCTCCTTTTAAAAAATCACTTTCCCGTTTATCAAACCTCCAGAGGTGGCCAGTATACCTACCACGGTCCAGGTCAAAGGATTGTCTATGTCATGTTAGATTTAGCAAGGTTTCAACATGATGTGCATCTGTTTGTAAGGTTTTTAGAAACCTGGTTAATTAGAGCATTAGCGCTTTTAAATGTTAAGGCCTTCACAGCCCCTAATAGAGTTGGCGTTTGGGTTTACCACCAAAACCAGGAAAAAAAAATTGCAGCCATTGGCATCCGTTTAAAAAGATGGATCAGCTTCCATGGTATAAGCTTAAACATAAATCCTGCCTTAGAGCACTTTAGCGGTATTGTCCCTTGTGGGCTTAAAGATTTTGGCGTTACCTCTTTAAAAGAATTAGATAAAACCACATGCTTTAAGGAAGTAGATGAAGCCTTAAAAAAAGCTTTTTGTGAGATGATTTTCTAACAGGGCTACAAAATACCCAGCAATTCCCCCTGTCTCCCTCCAATTTCTTAAAAATAAAGGTTTTTTAATAATTTGAAGCTTTTTTTAGCGGGAATTGCTGCTTTAATTTTCTGTTCTTGAATTTTTTATAAAAAGGGTCCTTTCGGGGCTTTTTTTATAAAAGCATTTTGCCATATATCTGGTCGACAGATCCA
>DATDSS010000188.1:0-9887 GCA_035291245.1 Alphaproteobacteria bacterium
GAGGTAAAACCAACATATCGGTAAAAAGCTTTTTACTAAAATCTTTGATAATTTTTAGTATAGGCCGTTTCAAGCTCAATTTACTAATAAAGTCTTAAAAGCTTGCCAAAGACTGACCAATAAGCCAATCATTTCTGTACCTTTCAATTCTAAAAATACCAAAAACTCGTTAAAAAAGCGGTAGGGAAGCAGTGGAGAGATTAGAAAAGCCCCCTGCTTAAAAGGTTGAGCCCCTTTTGTTAAAAAAATAATTTTATGCGCAAAAATTAAGGTTATATTAATTATATTGTGTGAAAGTGGTGGGGTAGTTACACTTTCACGTAAAAATCTTTATAGGAGAAAATAGTATGTTAGTAAAAGTATTGTCCCTTGGTCTTGTGGCATTATCCCTTGTGGCTTGTGGTAAAAAAGACGAAAAAAAAGCAGAAGCAAAACCTGTAGCTCCTGCTGCTGCACCTGCGCAACTAACCCCTGCTGCAAAACCTGCAGAAGCTCCAAAGCCAGCCGCCGCTCATGACGCTCCTGCTCAAACAGCGCCTGCTGCTCATGACGAGCATAAAGCTGAAGAACATAAATAAGGATGAGTTTTCAAACCTTATCAATCGGGGGCATTGCTCCCGATTTTTGTTTAACAGATCAGCACGAAAATCTTTGGCGGTTAAGTGATCACAAAGGGAAAAAAATTATCCTTTATTTTTACCCTAAAGATATGACGCCAGGTTGCACTACTCAAGCCTGTGATTTTAAGGAACAAAAGAGCACCTTTAATTCTTTAAACGCCCTTATTGTGGGTGTTTCAAAAGACTCTCATAAAAGTCATCTGAAGTTTGACGAAAAATATGACCTAGGTTTTACGCTTCTTAGCGATGAAACTCAAGAGGTTTGCAAAACCTATGGCGTATGGGCGGAAAAAAGAAATTACGCAAAGACCTACTTTGGAATTGAACGCACCACTTTTTTCATAGATGAACACGGTGTTCTAAAAGCTATTTATCCCAAAGTCAGAGTCAAAGGCCACATACAACAGCTTATCCAAGCTCTTACAAACACAGAAGAACTAAGCGCATCCCTTTAAAGGAATACCCCTAAGCATAGATTGGGGCCTATAAAGGCTTTATTAAAAAATCTTTAACTCAATCGTTTAAGGCGTGCTGCAAAAAAGCCATCTGTTTGATGGACATCTGGTCTTAGCTTTAAATAAGGGCCTTTTAACAAGTCCATAACCGTTTCATCTTCACACAAGGCGAAATTTGGGTTGTTTTGTAAAAAAATGTCCACTTGATTTTCATTTTCTTTTTCCAGTAAAGAGCACGTTGCATAGACAAGTATTCCACCAACTCTTACGTAGTCACTGGATTTTTGAAGGATTTCTTGTTGTTTTACGCACAATTCTTCTATCTCAGTAGGGGTTAGTCGCAACACAAGCTCTGGGTGTCTTCTTAGTGTTCCTGTTCCTGAACAAGGGGCATCTACTAACAGGCGATCAAAATAACCTTTGTGACGCTTAAACCAAGAAGTTGTTGACTCATCGATGACTTTTGCTTGAACAGTAAAGGCGTCTGCTCGTCTTAAGCGCTCTTTCATGCGATTTAGTCGCCAAAGTGCTGTATCACAAGCAATAATTGTTCCTGTGTTTTGCATCAACGAGGCGATAAAAAGTGTCTTTCCGCCAGCTCCTGCGCAATAGTCCATGACTTTTTCTTTTGGATTAGGGTTTAAAAACAACGTTAAAAGTTGAGATCCCTCATCTTGAATTTCTATGAAACCTTGGTTGTAAGCTTCAAGCTGTGAGACGTTTTCTTTTTTTAAAAGCCTTAACCCCAAAGGGGAATAAGGGGTTTTTTCAACTTTTCCTTCTAAGGTTTTTAACATCTTTTCAGTTGAAGATTTTAAGGAGTTAACTCTTAAATCCACAAAAGCTTCTTTTGTTAATGTTGGCAGCAAGTTTTCAAAGTCTTCTATTATTGAGAGTTCTTCATAAAGCCAAATTGGAAGATTTGCTTGAAGGGCCGGAGTTTTAACAGCTTTTATGATGACGTCCCGGTTTTTACAAAATAATGCCTCATCAGGCTCTAAAGTATTGGGAGCGTACCTCTCGCCTGAAAAGAGCTTGGTAATGCCATCGCCTCGTACCATATGATAGGCTAAAACAATCTTCCTTGCTTGTTCATGTAGCGGCAGCCTTTTAAACGCATAGCTCACTAAAGATTCTAAGAATAAAAACTTCTTTAACAACGTATAAAAATGATCGCGAACACTTTGACGGTCTTTAGAGCCCATATACCGCCTTTCTTTAAAAAAGAAATGCATTACTTGATCGGCTGGTTTTTGCTTTATGTCTAAAAAAGTTTCTACAAGTTCAATAAGCGCTTGGGTTTGTGCCTGAGGGGTCATTAACTCTTTCCTTTATACATTAAATCTAAAATGAAAGACGTCCCCGTCTTGTGCTAAGTATTCTTTACCTTCAAGGCGCATTTTCCCAGCAGTTTTTGCACCAGCTTCCCCCCCACATGTAATATAATCATCATAAGGGATTGTTTCTGCACAAATAAAGCCACGCTCAAAATCAGAGTGGATAACCCCTGCTGCTTGAGGAGCACGCGCTCCTTTAAACGTTGTCCAGGCTCTGGCTTCTTTGGGGCCTACTGTAAAGAAAGTCAAAAGATCTAAAAGGCTATAGCCCTCACGAATAATTTGTCTTAAGCCTGTTTCTTGAAGGCCTAAATCTTGTAAAAAGCTAAGTTGTTCTTCGTCACTATCAAGGGTTGCTACTTGGGATTCGATTTCTGCTGATATAACTACTGCTCTGTTATTCGTGGCTTTTGCATAGTCAAAAACTTTTTCAGAATAGTTATTACCAGTGGCAGCTTCACTTTCCCCAACGTTACAAACGTAAAGCATAGGCTTTGACGTTAGAAGTTGAAGTTGCTCTACAAAAGGGTGCTCTTCTTTTGTAAAGGTTACAGCTTTAGCAGGCTTTCCATCTTGAAGGGCAGGGAGTATTTTTTCTAAAATACTGACAAATGTCTTGGCTTCCAGGTCATTTCCTTTGGCTTTTTTGGCTAAGTTACTAAGGCGCTTTTCCACGTTTTCCATATCCGCAAGTAAAAGCTCCGTTTCAATGGTTGTCAGATCTCTTAAAGGATCAACAGAGCCATCTACGTGAGTGATATCCCCATCATCAAAGCACCTTAAAACATGAATGATCGCATCCACACTTCTGATGTGGCCTAAAAATTGGTTTCCTAAACCTTCGCCTTTACTTGCCCCTCTGACAAGGCCTGCTATGTCAACTACCTCAAGATAGGTCGGGATAATTTTTTGAGAAGAGGCAATTTTTGCAATTTTATCTAACCTATCATCTGGAACGCCCACACGACCGGTATTTGGTTCAATTGTACAAAACGGATAGTTAGCAGCTTGAGCTGCAGCAGTTTTGGTTAAAGCATTAAAAAGTGTTGATTTTCCAACGTTTGGAAGGCCAACGATTCCACAATTAAATCCCATCTTGAATACTGTTATCGTTTAAAGTCTGTTTGGTTTAGAGCGTAGCGCGAAGTCTGGGCTAAATTCAACTTTTTTAAAAGCTGTGGGGGGAAGTCGTGAGGTTTTGTATCAAAAAACCTTCTGGGAAAGACCTCCTTAGACTGTTTTTCAAAAGCATTAAGCCCTCTGCCAGTTCTTTAATAAAAAAGTTTGATTGCGCGCCTATCTAAGGTATAAGTTTATTATAACGACATTAGACAGTTTATAAGGTTTTTTATGAGGTGCCCTTTTTGTGGTAATAGCGACACAACCGTTAAAGATTCCAGGACCACAGACGATCAGTCCTCTATCAGAAGAAGAAGATTTTGCACAGAGTGTGGCTCTCGCTTTACGACCTATGAACGAATTCAGCTAAGAGACTTGGTCGTTGTAAAAAAAAATGGTGTCAGAGAACCTTTTAACAGGGAGAAGTTACAAGCTTCCTTACAAACAGCCCTTCATAAAAGATCAATGGATCCTGAAAAAGTTGAACGCCTTATCACAAGTATTACGCGCCGCTTAGAGACGTCTGTGGAAAGCGAGATCACCACAACGCACATCGGTGAAATGGTTTTACAATCTTTAGCAAACCTGGATCCTGTTGCCTATGTACGTTTTGCAAGTGTTTATCGAGATTTCAGCAATCTACAAGACTTTATCGATTTAATCCAAAGAATCTCAATGGGAGCCAAAAATATTGCCTCACAAGACGGCATAGAGTAAAACCCCCATCACCTAAAATTTTTGTCAAACCTTATTACAGTCATTTTAAGTCATTTTTTATGAGAAATTAACAAGATATTTACCTCTTTAGGGTAGGCTTAAGTTCATAGCCTGCCTTATTTTAACAAGAGGTCGTTTTGCACAAGCCAGATAAACTAACTCAACAAGCAGATTTAGCTTTTGTTCGTCAATTGATGAAAGAACCCATGCTTGATAGAGATAGGGAGAGAAAACTAACTGATTCTTGGCATCAAAACCATGATGAAGAGTCACTTCATCAACTGATAAAATCCTATACGCGCCTTGTTATAAGCACGGCTTTAAGATTTCGCCATTATGGGCTGCCTATTAGTGATTTGATTCAAGAGGGAAATGTGGGGCTTTTAATAGCTGCAAAACGATTTGATCCCAAAAGAGACGTGCGTTTTTCAACCTATGCCAAGTGGTGGATCAGATCTAGTATCCAAGATTATGTCTTAAAAAACTGGTCGATTGTTAGGACGGGCTCGACCACTTCTCACAAACAACTGTTTTTTAATCTTAAGCGTTTAAGGTCTAAACTAGTAAGTGTTAGCTTTGAGTCAATGAGTGAGGAAGACCGCGAAAAAATTGCAACAGAGCTAAAAGTTAGCATTGACGACGTGGAAATTATGGAAAACCGGTTGGCTTTTAATGATTTATCTTTGGATGCTCCTTTAGGAGAGATCGGAGATGCTGACTGGCTTTCAAATTTAGCTGATGACAGGCCTTCTCCAGAGATGAACGTATTGGATACCAATCATCATAAAACACGTGATGAGTGGTTAGAAAAAGCTCTAAAATGCCTAAGTCCCAGAGAACGTTCTGTAATTCTTGCAAGAAGGCTTACAGACAATCCCTTAACACTAGAGGAATTAGGTGCACGTATGCAAATATCCAAAGAGCGGGTCAGACAATTAGAGTTAAGAGCCATCAGAAAGCTTAAATTCCACCTGATGGATGATAAAATTCAAACGGTGCGAGATTTGATTTAGTCTTTAAGTTCAAGCCTTCTAAAAAAGTTATTAGACCACTTTTTAAAACTCTCCGCCTTTCGCTTTTTTGGGAGGCGTAAAATTTTACGGGAATCCTCATGTGATCCATGTGTACGACTTTTGGTTTTTTTAAATTTTCTGTCCTTTCAAAAAATCAAAAAAAAGGTCTTGCCAAAGATGGCTATTAAATTCCCACTGTGCCTGTACCAAAGGCATAGAGTCCTTTTGTAAAAACAATAATTCGTAAACTTTAACTCATTTTTTCTTTCTGATTTTCATTCTAAGGATCTCATGCGTTTTTAAGTGGGAATTACTGTTATGCCTTCAGGTCTTCCAATCTTTTAATCAAGACTTTATCAATTCTCGCGCCATCCATATCAATAATTTCAAATCTAACTCCGTCCCAATCAATGTGTTCCCCCTCTTTAGGAAGATGTTTGAAATGGACTAGCAAAAATCCCGCAAGCGTGTTGAAATCACTATCCCCAAAGGTTTCTATAATATCAGCACCTAAAAGTTCTTCGATTTCATCAATGGGTGTTAAGCCATCACATAACCATGATCCATCGTCACGTGTTGTTACGTCATAATGTCTTTCTTGATGCGACTGCGGCACAGATCCAACAAGCGTTTCAAAAAGATCAACAAGCGTGATAATCCCTTGCATCGCCCCATATTCATCCACCACAATCACAATGTGAGTTTTATACTTTTTAAATTGATCTAACAAATCAGGGCCTAAATTGTCTTCAATAACACACGGTGCTTCTCTAATAAGGGTGTTAAAGTCTAGTTTCTCTCCCTGAATTACTTGTCTTAACGCATCTTTTGTGTCAATGATGCCTTTGAAATTATCAAGCCCTCCGTCAAAGACAGGATAATAACGGTGGGAATTTTGAAGAATCTTTTTTGTATTTTCCTCCATACTATCGGCCATATCAAAGTAAACTACCTTAATGCGCGGCGTCATAATAAAGCTTGCTTCACGATCTCCAAACCGAAGGACTTTTTGAAACATTTTGTGTTCAAAATCATCGATTGCTCCTTCGTCAAGGCCTTGTTTCATTACGCTGTGAATTTCTTCTTCTGTAACAGTTGATTCTTTCATCTCTTTGTGATTAAAAAATTGTAAGAATGCTTTTGTGGAAGCATCTAAAATCAATACAAACGGATAAGTGATTTTTGACAAAAGACGAACAGGTCTTGCAAGGAGAATTGCAACTCTTTCAGGTTGGGTAATAGCGATACGCTTGGGAATCAGCTCTCCAAGGACAATTGAGGTATATGTAATCAAAATGATAACGAGCGTAAAAGCAATCAGACTGCCATATCCATAAATCCATGAAAAGGTATTTAGCCAAAGCCCCATCGGTCCAGCAATCTTTTGACCGCTGAAGGCTCCTGAGATAATTCCTATTATAGTAATACCAATTTGAATAGTTGACAAAAACGTCCCAGGATTATCCATAAGGTCCAAGGCAACTTTTGCACTTATACTGTTTTTAGACAGATTTTCTATTTTTATGCGATTTGAAGATACAATAGCGAGTTCTGTCATAGCTAAAATCCCATTGATTACTATGAGCAACAGAATTGCTGCAATATATAGTAAATATTCTTGCACTATATTCGTCCATTTTTTTGTTGTAGCCAATTTAATAGAGCCAGCCTATACCTCATAAAGGCATAAGGTCTTATTAAATGGTTACACAAACATTACGGTAATGTCGAGAGACCTTTTCAAAACTTGACAGGGCTTCTTCATTTAAAAGAGTTGGGTAGTAAGCCATTGCTCTGAAGATAGGATAGGAGAAACGTTCTAACAAGTTAGAACTTTTTATTAAGGGCTTACCTGCAAGGGGCCACTCTTTTCTAAAATTTTTGCTATAATTTATCATTAATTAAAAAATCAGAGAGATTTATATGAGCTTTATTACAAAAATTTGCGTTGGGGTTTTTTTTTATAGCAGTGCCATTTTTGCTCAAGATATTGCCTCAGACACAAAAGAGCCGCTTCTTATGCAAACTAGGGCCTATACCCTAAAGCTAACAGACACCTCTCAAGACGGAAGCTATTTGTTTTTTGAGATAAAAAAGGGCCAAAAGTCATTTTTCTCTACGGGTAATAAGTATATCACTAGAAATGGTGAGTATATGACTCTTTATGGCTTAAACTATGAGAATGATTTTAATTTTAGTATTAAGAGCACTATGGATATAAACTATTTTCTGTTTATCAAACTTGAGGAAAATACTATTAATTTTAGCTTTACGCCCTGCTCACTTTTAACAAAAGAAATCAAACCTTTTATATTTACAGAGTTAAACGCCCAACTGCAGGTAGATCTCTTTGAAGATTCTAAAGCCAAAAAGCTTTTTATCTTAGCAAATGATGCCTTAAAGGTTTGTGAATTGTGTGCAAGCCAAGAGTTTAATGTTACCGTTCAAAACAGGCGAGTTCTTACACATTTTCCTGTTTCAAAGCATAGCGAATAACACTTAAATCTTCTTGTTCTTTTCTTTCTTTTGTGTTTAAAGCTTCCTCGTAAAGGTCTTTTGCGTTTTGTTTTAAGATGTTGGAAATTTCCTTTTCTTGGTAAAGAATCACAAGCTGTTCTTGAACTTTTTCGATAATAGATTCCAGCTCTTTTATTTTTTTTAGATGAGCCGTTTTTTCAAAGCGGTATTTTTCTTCAAACTTATAAAAAGAAGGTTGCACAACCCCCTTTTGCATTAACTCTATGGCACGCTTTTGTTCTTCTTGAAGTTCTTTTTCAAGTTTTTCTATTTCTTTAGATCGTTCCTGAACAGAAGCTATTAATTCATTTCTTTTAAACACCACTTGATCAAGGTAAAATTGTTGCACTCTTTCTAATGTTTTTAGAACTTTATAAGTTTTTTTAGAGCGCATTTTTTAAGAAATAGCTTGACTAAGAGTTGAAAAACTATCCTCTAAAGATGATGAGTCTTGGTAGTGCTGTGATAAAAATCTACTTAACGCCTCGTTTTTAGAAATAGCTTCATCAATTTTTGGGTCTGTTCCTTGCCTATAGGCACCAAGTCGTATCAAATCTGCCATTTCTTCATACGTAGCTAGAAGTTTTCTGGCTTGCTGGACGATTTCAGACTGTTCCTTTGTATGACACTTTGGGACTGTTCTTGAAATGCTTTTTAAAATATGAATAGCTGGAAATTGGCCTTTTTCTGCAATAGATCTGTCTAAAACAATATGACCATCTAATATACCTCTTGCGGCATCAGCAATTGGTTCGTTATGATCATCGCCGTCTACAAGGACTGTAAAAAATGCTGTAATAGAGCCACCTGTTTTTTCATAGCCGGGACCAGCTCTTTCTAAAACAGTTGCCAGTTCGTTAAAAACGCTGGGTGTGTAACCTTTTGTAGTGGGTGGCTCTCCTGCACTAAGACCAATCTCACGTTGAGCCATTGCAAGACGTGTGACACTGTCCATCAAAAGTAAAACAGACTGACCTTGATCTCTGAAGTATTCAGCAACACTCATAGTCATATGAGCTGCTTGTCTTCTGACCAAGGGGGGCTCGTCTGAAGTTGCGACAATCACCACTGATTTTTTAAGGCCTTCTTCGCCGAGGGTTTCTTCTATAAATTCTCGTACCTCTCTACCACGTTCTCCGATAAGACCTATGACGCACACATCACAGTGCGTAAAACGGGCAAGCATCGATAAAAGCATGGATTTACCAACGCCTGAGCCTGCAAAGATTCCCATACGTTGACCTTGACAACAGGTTAAAAAGGTATTCATAGATCTAACGCCTACGTCGATTGTTCCTCCAACACGCCCTCTTTTATTAGAAGGAGGTGGAGGGCTTTTAACCCTATAAGGAACGCCTCCATTACCAAGGGGGCCAAGATCATCAAGAGGGAGCCCACATGCATTAATAACACGCCCCTTCCATCCGTTTGTTGGATAAATACAAGACGGAGAAGGCATAAAGCGCACACTTGTCTGGGGCCCTATTCCTTCTAGAGGACCAAGAGGCATCACAAGAGTTTTGGTGTTAAAAAAACCGATAACCTCACCTGGAATTTTCCTATCACTTAACAGAATTTGACATTGCGTGCCCAGGCTAATATCTGGATGGGAAATCTTAACCTCAAGCAAAAGACCTTTTATACCAAGGACCTTTCCAATTAAAGTATAGGTATCCATGGCGTTTATAGTCTTTACGAGTCTCAGCTTTCCCATTAGAGAATTTTACCTAACGTCCGTTATGCTTTTATTAAATCCAAAAATAGTTAACAAAGAGTTAAGCGGGTGAGGTGGTTTATAAGTAAATTCTTTAGTTATTAGACCTATACGTCTTAAGAAATATTAAAACTCTATGGTTTTTTATGGCTTTTTTCTTTTTGCGTCACAAGGAGCGCTTGGGGAGGGGGTATTTTTTCTTTTTCCCACATAACTGGCTGAATATTCAAAATTCAAACCAAATCGTGGATTATCGTAAGTAGATTCAGTACTAGGTTCCACCAAATACATTAAATCTGCATTAAGGTGGCCTTGCCTGTTAGAGGAGAAAAAGGACTCTAAAATTTTTTCTAGTTGATCACTATAATCCAAGCTTGTTAGGGTATTAGGGGGGG
>DATDSS010000189.1:0-4592 GCA_035291245.1 Alphaproteobacteria bacterium
AAAAAATTGGTCTAGACAATGGGGGGCACTTTAATAAGCCTTTCATCCATATCCAAAGACAGCAAACCGTAAGGGTTAATGTGTCCATGAAAGAGGGGCGATAAGGCACGTTTATCTTCGGTGGTTAAAATTTTTTCCCATTTAGGATCAGACAAAGTGGTTTGAATTAGAATTGTTGTGACGTAGGCCATGCACGCTTGTAGTAAATGCAGGCATAAGATAGAGAGCTCTTGATCTTCTTTTTTATTTGTTGAAATTTCTCCAAGGCGCCCATAAAAAATAAAGTTCATGAGCCCATTAACGCGTTCAACCACATTTAAAGCTTCTCCAATTTCAATACGTAATTCTTCGCAGCTTAAATAACAGCACAAGAATATTGTACGGGTAGCTTTACCCAATTCTAAAAGTGCTGGATAGACTGGATTTTCTTTATTATTGGCGCTTAAACGCCTTAACATAACTTCTGGCTCTACTATTTTAAGTTTTAAAGCTAGAGCATGTTTTATTATTTCTTGATAGTTTTCTTCTATTTTACGCCAAGCAACCCCCTCAGAACTTAGGGCATCTGTTAAATTGGGATAGTTTTCTTTTTGGCTTTTTGAAGAACAATATAAGAAGCTGTTTGAAAAGTAAATTTTATGGTAAATCAATAGTAAATTTTACAGTTAATCGCCGAAAAAATGCCTTATCCCAGTGACGTAACAAATAAACAGTGGTCTTTGATAGCCTCCTATTTTGAACCAAAAAGGAATTTTGGAAGACCCCTTACCCATAGCAGACGAGAGATAGTAAATGCGATCTTTTACATGACTAAAGCGGGCTGTCAATGGAGGATGCTGTCTAGTGAATAGCCTTTGTTGGAGCACGGTTTACTATTATTTCCAAAAATGGAGCAAAGAAGGGATTTGGGAAAAAGTACTAGACGTCTTAAATAAAAAAGAGCGCTTAAAAACAGGTAGATCTAAAGACCCTAGTTAGGAAATCATCGATTCCCAAAGTATAAAAACTCAATATTGTAGTGACGAGCGAGGTATTGACGGTGGAAAAAAAAATAAAGGGTAGAAAACGACATATAGTTGTTGATATAAATGGGCGCCTCCTTCACGTTAAAGTGCATGCAGCCAATAGTCATGATACGAAAAAGGCTCCTGAAATCCTTGACAGAGTAAAAGAGAAATTTGAGACGATCAAAGGGTTTTGTGCGGATGGAGGCTATAGAGGAACAACTACTGATCATGTGGAAAAAAAGATGGGGTTAACAATAGAAATATCAAAGAAGATCAAGGATGGTTTTGCAGTTATTGCAAAAAGATGGGTGGTCGAAAGAACACATGGCTTGGGTGAATAATTCCAGACGTCTTGCTAAGGATTTTGAGATTTTAACTTGTAGTTCTGAAAATTTTATTAGGATTTCTATGATTTTGATTATGCTTGACAAATTAGCCTAAATACTTTCCAAACAGGTTCTAACTTTTGTTTATGAAGATCTTTTAGGCGGGGCAAAAGTTCAAAGCCAAACAGTTCGCTAAAAGCAAAGCCTATGCTACTTTGACCATGGGTATCCACACTAATTTTGTCAAAATCCATGAGCGTGTCATGGTGTAAGACACCTTCAATCATTGCTCCTACTTCAGAAGAGGTGCATGTTTTTAGGCTTGAATGAATGGCATAAACCCTCTTTAACATGCCAATAGATCATGACACCTCGTCCCCCATACCTTTTCTGCCATTGTGCCATCAAGTTTTGATCCCAAACACTTATTTTTGTGGAGTCAGAGGCCCCTATGGTTGTGCCATGCTTCCAAATTTTTGGATCTCTAATAGTAAGAAGAGCGTCTGTTACGTCTTGAATAGCAGACCTAACGCTTTCAGTTGAAATATACCGTTTTTTCACATACAAAAGATCATCATAGGTTTCACCAACACCACTTAGGCTACTCATACGCTTAAGGCCAGTATTGGTTCCAATACCAAATAGACATAAGAGTAATCTTTTATGCAACTTTTCTTTAGGTATACTCTCCCGGCTCGTGACTGCTTGGAATTTATCCAAAAAGCCAACACGATGGGCGGTTTCCTTCATGACATCAATAAGTTGAATTTGAGGCCAATTGTTGGCAATAGTTATTTTTAAGCTATCCAAATTGGTGGGCTCTTTTTGAGGATCAAAAGGGGTTAACCTAATAGCGCCTTTTTTAGGACGTTTTTTTATTTTTACTTTTACGTTACTTAAAATAGTTTCATTGAGCCCTTGAAGGGACGCCTCTAAGCGTTTTTTAAGTGACTTAATAAAATCCTTAGGATCTTTTGGCAACTTTAAAAGGTTAAAATAAAAGTCTTTGTTTTCGTCAAAATCCAAAGGTAAATCTTTCTTTGGGTCACGGTAGCGAAAAGAATCCTTCATCCATATGTTTTTTATTTCAAGCTCTGTTTGTAAAACACTTAGTAAAGCTAGTTCTAGCTCATACCAATTAAGAGATACCTTTTGACTATCATTTGGATAATGTTGAATAACAAGAGACAGCCATTCCTTTGGAATCAGGGATTTTAGAAGGTTTGCGCTGTATAAACGTTTCTTGATCAAGATGCCTTTTGGGGTTGTTTCAATCTTTTTAAGTTTTTTTAAAAGTCTTAAGGCTTTTAGGTGGGGCTTTAATTTTAAGTTAGTGTCAAAATCTAAAGCCTCCACCAATAACCAAACTATTGAGCGATTGCTATGCTTATACAACGATAAAGCTTTTGTTTTAACAAGAAGCTGGTACAATCCTTTATCTGTTTCTAGATCCTCTACAATGTTATCCAAAACTTCTTTGGAAATAGTGGGATAAATAACGTCTTCAATAACCCCATTTGGATGGTCTATGGATTTTTTAGCCAATAAAAGAAGAAGGCCCATTTTCCCTGAAACACCCTTGGCATCTGACTTAATGTTTTTATCTATCTGGTTTGTAGCCTTGCGCATGATACGTTTTAGCATTTCGAGAAGAAGGTCAGCCAAAGTGTCTGAACTTAATTGTTGCCTGATGTAACAGAAAATCGCTAGATAAGCATAGCGTTTGTCAGGTTTATACCTTGCAATACTGGACGGTTTTTCGGTTAAAATCCGTTCATAGTAACGCATCAATAGTTTACGAGAACACCCTTTATGCTCAAGATCTGCTGGTAACTTGAGGTCTTTTAAAAAGTTATATTTTTGTACAAACCAGACAATTGAGGACATTTTTAAGTGTACATGGCAGTCTTTAAGGTCCATAAAATTAATCGGTTTGGAGGCTTCGCTTTGATTAGACGAAGGCTGTTGACTCTTAGGCTTAACGCCAATAACCTCGCTATCTAGGCTGACTTCATCTGTACAGAAAACTAATTGGTCTAGCTGCTTTTTCAACGTTTCTGATAAAGAGTTGGTGAGATCCTTAAATAACCTTTGTTCAAAATGGTGGTGGGCTTCCTTTAAAAACCTCTCTATCTGTTGCTTACTATAGGGTTCAAGCGTTTGTTCTTTAAAATAAGAATACGCCTGTTCAAATGCTTGTTCTGACTTTGGCGCATAAGGGAAAATATAAGTTTGGCAATAATCGAAAAATGCAACCTTATCCGACCCCGCTGCCAGCCTAAAACCGAAGAATGATCTAATTTCTTGTTTGAAACGTCTTACTGTGCGCTGATTATGATCTAAGAAAGTCTCCAACCTCTCTAAAGGGTCAGTTGAAGGTATTGTTAACGCTTTAGATAAACAGGTAAGTATTTCTTCTAAAATGACCTGGTCGTTTTGTTCTGGAAATCTCTGGTGATTTTTAAAAAATAGAAACAAGATAGCAAAAGTGGATTGGCCTGGTGCCTCTTTTTTTGCAGTAATTAAGCTTAATTCTTGTTGTGATAACTCAACTATAACATTAGGTCCCGTTACCATAAGTTAACTTAACTATTTTTATGACCAGGAAGATAGGGGATGACACCAGCTTCATAGGCAGCCAGCTGAAGGTCTTTGTCGGCATCACGAATGTCAATGATATAACCGTCAACTGATACAAGCCAGACTGTAGGATGCTCTTCAAGTCTGCTTGGTAAGCACCACTTTGGACCTAATTGACTCATCTTAAACATATCACGTATTACTTTGCTTTTGCCGTTAATTGTGCTTTGTCCTAATTCAAACCAATCACATAGATCAGCAGCACTCATGTAAGGTGTTTGACTTTTATCAAACAGAAAATTTACAAGTCCTATGGCGTGGACCACACCAGCGGTCCAAGTCTTAATGTTTCCATGTAACAGAGGTGATGGACGTTTACGTGCCAGCTTGGCACTCAACTCAACACAAGCCTCAAAATACTCTTGGTTAAGTTTTGTTTCACATAAATGGAGGATGGTATCACAGATTGCCGTGAAGGGAACTTTTACAGTTTCTGGCACTTTGGGTAATTGATAATTTCTCACAAATAGGTCCCTTAAAAAGTTCTTGGAAATACTGGTGTCGGTACCAAAGCCACCACATCTGTATAAATAGTGTCGATACATCCTAAGAAAATAGGCTAACATTTTTTCGAAAAACGCACAATATTAAAAATACGGAACTTGAAATTTCACGATCT
>DATDSS010000190.1:0-4440 GCA_035291245.1 Alphaproteobacteria bacterium
CAAAACAACCATAAGCCAAAGATAACTTCAAAAGGGTTGTAGAGCCTGCTCCAAGAGCAATAGACAATTGGGCTGGAACTTTTTCCATAACCCCTAATCTTTTGGTGAGTTCAGCAATTTTAGCCATCCCCAAAGCATGGGCAAGCCTTACAGTCATAACGTTTCTAGATTTTGCAAGCCCTATATAAAGTTGGGTAGGGCCGTAAAACTTCCTATCGAAATTTCTAGGGCTATAGGTACCAAGCCCCCGTCCAAGAGAGAACGTTAAAGGATCATCTGAGACGACACTTTCAGGCGTATACCCGTTTTCAAGAGCACTTACATAGATTAGCGTCTTATAAGCAGATCCAGGCTGCCTTAAAGCTTGGGTGGCCCCATTATACTGGTTAAGAGCAAAGTCATAACCACCACTTAATGCTAAAACATGGCCAGTATTTTTATTTAAAACAACGATTGCGCCACCAACTTTTGGTACTTGAAAAATTTCAAAGCCTTCTTCATTTTTTTTAAGCCAAACCACGTCTCCCGGGCTTAAATTTATGCCTTTAGCGTAGGTTTTATCTAGCTGTGATTGGCTAAGCGTTGCTTGTGTTGCCCCTGCTGTTAGAAAAAGAGTTTCAGTTTTGGTAACTTTTGTAACAACTGCTAAAACACAAGATTTTGGAGTATAAGAAGGGAGCAGTGTATTTAATCCTTCAAGAAGTTTTTCTGTTGTAGAGATGTCTTCAACGTGATGGATGGGGCCTTGATACTCATGCCTCTTGTCATAAAGCTCTAGCCCTTTTTTTAAAGCATCTTCGCTTAAGTGTTGGAGGGTGAAATCCAAAGTCGTTTCAACAATAAGCCCCTGATTTTGACGTTTTTTACTAAATAAAGTATCGAGTTGCCTCTTCATATCTTCAAAGGCATAAGAGCCAAGGTTTGTAACCTTTTCCGCTTGCTTTAAAATCAGCGGATTTTTGCAAGCCTTTTTTGCTTCTTTAGTAGAAATAATCCCAAGTTTTGCCATCTTCTTTAAAATCCAGTTCCTGCGTTTTTTTCCTTTTTGCTCAAAATCTTTAGAATAAAAAGAAGGTGCTTTGGGAAGGGAAGCTAAAAACGCCATTTCCTCAATAGTTAAGCCTTTTAGATCTTTGTTAAAATAAGTCATAGCAGCAACGGCTACGCCGTAAGAGTTTCTACCTAAAAAAATCTCATTTAAATAGAGCTCTAATATTTTGTCTTTTGATAAAGCGTGTTCAAGGCGAATAGCCATGATGGCTTCTTTAATTTTTCTAATAAAACTTCGTTCATTTCCAACTAAAAAGTTTTTAGAAACCTGTTGCGTGATTGTTGATGCTCCTAAGGGGTTGCTTTTCCACCTATTATAAATCGTATTTAAAAAAGCTGCTTTAAAGGTCCCTAAGATATCCACTCCAAAGTGGTAGTAAAAGTTTTTATCTTCTGCTGTTAAAAATGCTTGAACCAAAAGAGGGGGCATTTTATCAAGTGCGCTATAGATCCGCCTTTGTTCATAGCTATCTCTCCAAGGTCCAGTCTCGTTTACAAATTGTGTTAGAACCACTGGATGATAAGTTTTTAAATAGCTGTAATCGGGAAGATCTCTTCCATAATAAAAAAGCAAATAAAACGCAAAAGAAATCCCACTTAAAATAATTAAGAAAAAACCAGTTAAAAGTTTTAAAACTTTATAAAGCAACTATTAGTCCAGTGACGGTCTTTTAAAGAACATTTACCTTAGTTTAAATATTTTTAAATAAATTGTAAGGGGGGAAGTTTGTATCTTAGCGATCACACTGTTCAAAAAATGAACTTTTTAAGGGGGAGTGGAGAGATTGTATCGCGTAAAGCCCCCTGTTTTTTGCAAGAGCATGAGAGAGTGCTGAGTGCATCATCGAGCGTAAACCCCATTTTTTATTGCGCGACCCTTAGCGTTAGAGAGATGGAGGGGTTAAAAGAGGGATAGGAGGGAATAGAGGTTTTTAAGATTCACACAGGGGGGCAACCTCTTTGCGACTTCTTTTTTAAGATCCCTATGGGCTTGTTTCCCCCAAAGCCTTCGCCCCTCAGGCATTTTCTGGCAAAAATCTCCACAACTCCCCCTTACTTGTAAAACATTAACAATCTGTAAAGAATGTTTGGGAGTTTCTTAAGAAAAGGTTAATTTTGAAGGGGCTTTTTAGGGGTGATTTCGGGCTGTATTTAGGGGGGTATTTGCAATTTTAGATAAGCTTTAATGATGCAAGGCATAGGAGTGTCTGACGGGCCTCCGCAATTACCGAAAAAACTATAGTAGCGCCTCCACCTCCTCCACAACTAAACGTACCCCCACCCTGTCCCTGCCTCCATGATTTTTAAAAATCACATAAAACAAGGAGTCATAAAAGCGTTTCATCTTTTAATCAAGTGTGGCAATATTTCTTTCAATTGAGCTTGGGGATTCCAAAACAACCCACAAATAAAGCAGGTCCTGGAAGTCCAGCCCCAAGGTATTGCCTTGAAACGGTTGTTGCCAAAGAGGAGCTACTAACTCTTTTCCACCAAAACGAGCACTTGCATGTATAAGAATAACTCGCAGCGGTTAAAAAAGAGTTAAGGAAACACCCTTACCGATGATTTTTTCCTTATTAAGCGCCTTTTATTCAAAACACAGGTCTTATACCCTTACCGATGATTTTTTTGCCCCGCTTGCAGTTTTTTCTCTCTAAAATCGCAAAAAACTTAAAAAGCGAAGGGGGAGTCGTGGTAAATCTCCTCAAGAAAAAGCCCAAAAAAGAGCGCATCCTTACAAAAGGTCATGCTTAAAAAAGTCAGGTGGTAAGAAATTTTTGTTGTTTTTTAAGGATACTTTCAGAAATTTCCTCTATTCCTCCAGATTTAAGGTCACTTAAATAAAAAGGGCCATATTGAATCCTAATCAGCTTATTAACTTCAAGGTCAATATGGTTCATAAGGCGCCTGATTTCTTTGTTTTTTCCTTCATCGAGCGTGACTTTTAGCCAATGATTTGTAGAGCCTATGCGTTCAATTTCAATGTCTTTGCACTTATAGGTAACCCCATCAATTGTTACACCTTTTAAAAGTCCAAAAAGCCGCTTTTCTTCAGGCGTTCCGTGAACTCGCACTTTATAAACTCTATCCCAGCCATTTTTTGGCTCTTGAGCTTTTGTGGCAAATTCGGGGCTATTCGTAAGAAGAAGAAGCCCTTCAGAATTTAAATCAAGCCTGCCAACGGAAATTAGCCTTCCTAAGGACTTATCAAGAGCGTCAAAAACCGTTGGTCTGTTTTGAGGATCTTTATGAGTTGTAACTAAACCAAGTGGTTTATAGTGACGCCAAACACGAAGTTTTTCTTGCTGTGCAACTTTGACGCCGTCCACGTGCACCAAGTCTTTTTCTTCCACTTTAAGACCCAGCTCTAAAACAACTTTTCCGTTAACTTTTACACGGCCTTCTTGAACAAGGCTATCTGCTTGGCGCCTGGAACAAACGCCTGCGTGAGAGAGAAATTTATTAAGCCTCATTTTTTACCTATTTGGGGATTGTTGGAAGCACGTAGCTCCCTTTTGTTTATAAATATAGACAGGAAGTCCTGTTAAAACGATACTAAGCGAAGAAATAAGTGTGATTATATCAACCACAAAAATCGCCCAAAGGCAAAAACTTAACGCTAAAAAGCCCAAAAGAAGAGGAAAAACTTTTTTATTTTTCCACTCTAGCTTTAAGTACGAAAGCACACAAATTGCATACACGTAAATAAAAGCCGCAACAGACACATCAATAATACTGATGAGTTGCGCTGTTAAATCACGGTCAAGTGTAAAAAATAAAAGGGGAATAACACCAACGCAAGAAACTACAATTGCCCAAGAGGGGGCTCCATGATCATTTGTCTTGGCCAAAATACAGGGTAAAAAACCATCTTTTGCAGCCCCTAGCGCTACTTGACCACTGGTTAAAATCCAGGCATTAAGGGTTCCAATACACACAATCACCGCACAAAGGGCGATAAACTTGCCTGAACTGGCCCCAAACAACCTCTCTGTTAGATCAACAAAAGGCGCTTGAGACATTGCTAGCTCTTGAGCAGGGATGACCCCCATAAGAGCCGCTGAGCTTGCCATATATAAAAAGGCCACCAACAACGTGCCAAAGATAATAGCTTTTGGAATTGTTTTATGAGGATTTAAAACAGATTCAGCAGGCGTTGTGGCTGTTTCAACACCTATAAATCCCCAAAAGGTCAAAATAGCAGCAGCGTTTAAAGCACTTAAAGGATGCATCGCTTCATTTGGAACCACAGGTGTAAAATGGGAAACATCAATAAAGGGTAGACACGCCAAAGGTAACAGCAACAAAGGAACAACTTTTAAAACAGTAAAGACAAATTCCGCTTTTCCAGAGGCTTTAAGTCCCAATAAATTCACCCACATGAAAAAT
>DATDSS010000191.1:0-4908 GCA_035291245.1 Alphaproteobacteria bacterium
AAATCTCACCCCAAGAGCTTGTCAAGGACTGACCAATAAGCCAGTCTTCCTCACCGCCACTTACGACTTTACTATAAGAATGGTTAATGAGTGGTTAAGGACAGGCGGGATTTTTGCTCTCCTCGTTTATTTTTTTATTTCCCTGTATTTTTTCCCCTATGCATTTCGCCCCCCGTGCATTCTCGCCCCTGTGCATTTTCACCCCATGCATGTGAATTTTTCCCAATACGGCCCCCAAAACCATCAAGAGCACTCTCAGCTTGACACTCCAAACCTCTCTTTTTTTGTGGGGGGATAATTTATGTGAGGTGGTAAGCAAGGAGTCATAAAAACGTTTCATCTTTTAATCAAATGCGGTCACCTTTCTTTCGATTGAGCTTGGGTCTTCCAAAATAACCCGCAAACAACCAACAGCTTCCAAAAGGACCCACAGATAGGCAGGTTTCCTGGAAGTCCAGCCCCAAGGTCGTTCTCTAACACGGTTGTCGCCGAAAGATCGCTACACAATCCTTCCCCACCAAAACGAGCGCTTGCATGTATAAGAATAACTCACAGGGGGTAATAAAGAGTTAAGAAAGGGGGAAATCTGATATATTCTCCCCCCATTTTTTTTCCTAAAATAAACCCCCTTTAGGGTATTCCTTAAAGGGGCAAAGTATCTTGAAAGCACTTCTACTTAAGACGGTTTTTTGTCTTCTTTTACAGTTTCTTTAGAAGGTTCAGCAGGCTTCTCATCAGCAACCGTTGGCCTTGTGAGCTCAAACTTACCTTTTTCACCGGTAAAAAGTCCTGGTCTACTTTCGTTGTAATCAGGGACTTCTTTTGGATTTTTAAGGTTTTGACAGCCTTGTAACCCTACTACAAATAAACTTAGCAAAATGTACTTCACTTAATTACCTCTAATTTTATTAAAATTTAAGCCTCATACCAAGCATGATGACTGAAATCTTTTTTGTTGGCAAGTCGGTTGTAGAAGTTGCAGTTGTTGCGTTGTTAACACTAATTTGTCCTGAAGTTGCTCCAACTGTCACACCATTACGGATACTAAGTTTATGAAGTTGGTAAGCAAGATAAATCTCAGATCCAAGCTTGTCTACTTGTTGGTTTAAATAAAAACCATACACTTTTGTTTTTGCACTGTTGTCACCTGCATAACGTTGTGTTGGGCTTGTTGCATCAACTGTTCCATTGGTATAAGGAGCATTGGCCATCACACTTTTTGATTCTCCATAACCAACGGCAAGACATGTCTTACCAATAGAAAAGAACTCATGTTGATATCCAAGCTTTCCCCCCCATGTTTTTCCTTTACTGCGTCCGCTATAGCCTACAACAGTTTTATAGTGTTGCTCTGCATACGCTAAGTTAAAACTGATACCTACTGGGAATAACACAGCAAAAGATCCGCCATATTGATCAAGTTTACGAACCTTGTTATCAGCAGCTGATGGGTTTGCAGCTCCTAAAGTTGTCGTAGAGGATTCAAACGTGTTAGTTTGAGGATACGCATCGTGGAACCAAGCAAGAGCTGCAACGATTTTTGTACCACTTAATTCGCCACTATAACGAAGAGTGAAGTCAGATCTGTCGCGTCTTGCATGTGTCAAACCAAGAGTAAATCCTGCAAATTTTGGAGTGATATAAGAAACACGGTCATAGCGCTTGCTTGCTAAAATTTCATTATAAACGCTTTGAATTTGAAGGGTGCGATCGCTTGCTCCTGCAGTTGTTGTAAGAGCACCTCGTCCCGTTGCAAAGCGCATACCTCCAGCAATATCAGAAAAAGCATTTCCTTCAAAAATTGCATTGATGCCTGTTAAATCTGAAAGGGCTGCTCTGTTACAAGTCATTGGACCGTGCCCCATATACACATCACCAAGCCAAGTTTTCATGAAAACTTCAATGATACGCTTTTTAAAGCTCATGTCAGCATCACCAGTTTTGATATCTGTTGTCTTTGAGTTAGCTGAGATATATTCAAATTCTAAGTTAAAACCAGCTTTGTATCTGTCATTAAGAGTACTTGAACCACTAAGAGTTGTTCTGGTGGACTGTCCATTGTTATCAACGTGTGCGATTTCTTTGTTATGACCAGTGTCATAAAGTCCCATGGCGCGGTTTACCCAACCAGAAAGCGTCAACTGAACATTTGGATTTCCAGTATTTAGTTGTTTTTTATCAACAGCTGTATTTTTAGCAAGCTCCTCTTTTAAAGCTTTTACTTCTTGATCTTCTTTTGCTTGAAGTTCATTAAGTTTTCTTGCAAGCTCAGCAACGTCATGCTTTAACTTTTTAACGTCACAACCTGGACAGTTTTTAGCTGTGGTTTTGTGATCATGGGGCGCTACTGTAGGTTTAGCTTCTGTAGCAGGTATCGCAGAAGGGGCTGCTCCTTGAGCAATAACAGATAAGCTACTTGCTCCTAAAATCGATGAGACTAAAAAAGCCTTAGATAAAATTCTATAAGTCATACTTCCTCGTTATAAAAGAAATGTTTACACATCACCTTTAAAGCGTAACAACAGGTGCCTAAATTTGAATAAACTTTTATTCAAATTTTATCATTACAAACTTGAGTCGTTGCGTATTTATCACATTTCTTAGAAGAAAGAAGTTTAAAACTAGGCCTGCCCCTCCCCTTATAGTAAACTTGGACAACAAGATGTGAAAAGAATTAAGAAGTTAAAAGGATAAAAAATTATGAATGCTTATGAGTTTGTTTCAAGCCTTTTAAGCTCTTACAGTAAACCCCTCAACAAAATGGAGGGCTCTGCTTTTGCTCCTACTAATATTGCTTTGGTAAAATATTGGGGCAAAAGAGATGTGGGCTTAAATCTTCCTTTAACGTCAAGTTTTTCAGTAACACTTCCCACCTATGGAACGCAAACAAAATTAAGCGTATCAAATGAATACGGCGTTGCCATTAGTAATGTTCCACAGCCTTTAGATTCGGAGTTTTCCAAAAGGCTTTTATCTTTTTTAGATCTTTTTCAATTAGATAAAAAATTTTACATACAAACATCTTCTAATATTCCAATTGGAGCAGGGCTTGCTTCTTCTGCAAGTGGATTTGCAGCAATTGTGGAGGCTTTAAACAATCTTTATGAATGGAATTTAAGCCCGCTGCATAAATCTTTACTAGCTCGCCTTGGAAGTGGAAGTGCTTGTAGGTCTTTTTATAAAGGCTTTGTAGAGTGGCAAAAAGGAAGTGAGCCAAGTGGCATTGATAGTTTTGCAAAACCTTATAATCAGACTTTCAAAGAGCTAGTCATAGGCATTATTTTAGTAGAAGCAGGTCCAAAACCAATTTCATCCACTAAGGGAATGGTTCTAACGTCGTTGACCTCCCCTTTATTAAAAGCCTGGGAAGAAATCGTTGACAAGGATATTGCGTCTATAAAAAGAGCAATTGACGAAAATAATTTTAAAAAACTTGGAAAAATTTCGCAAACGAATGCCCTTACTATGCATGCCTTGATGCAAACGTCTTATCCCCCTGTTTATTATACGACGCCTAAAACTTTAGAAGTAATTCATACAGTTCTAAGTCTTCAAGAACAAGGAAAAGACATCTATTTCACCCAAGATGCCGGTCCAAATATAAAACTTCTTTTTCAAAAAAAGGATCTGTTGCTTGTGCAAAAAACCTTTCAAGAATTGCTGTTATCCTTTCCTTTTGATTAATCTTTTTTTAACTTTTTACTAAGCATACTAAGAACTACTATGTAGGGAGTGTGAAATGCTTTTAAAAAAGATTGTGTGTTTCGTTTTTGCCTTAGGAGTAAAAAATTTAGCAGCTAATATTGAAGATACAAATTTCACAGAAGTTTCCAGGCGCACCAATCTTCTATTGCAAGGGGATGAGGAAGCCAAAACCCAATTTTTAAACGATCTTGATACTATTGGAAATCACTTAATAGATGAAAAAAAATTTAAGTTAAGAGACATTTTTATCACCTTATTAAAAGAAGATAACGTTTGGGCAAAAGAGGCTTTTGATAGTCTGTTTGAAAAAGGAAATCTTGAGGTTACGAGCTTAGATCCAGGTGTTTTTTTATCCCCTCATGATCAATACCGTGACTTTATTGTAAGAGTCATGAAAGAGATGATTGTTGACTATAAATCTTCTTATATGGAGGAGTATTTTTTAGAAAAAGCGAAAATTTCAGTGGAAAATCCTACGAACGTTGAACAAGGTGTCTGTGACAAACTTTTAACATTCAACGAATTTTATGATAAGTACTTCCAACTTTTAGCAAAAAGCGATCATAAATCTTGTAACTATTTAGCAAAAAATGCTCTTTTATTCAAAATTTTAAACAATGAACTAAAAAAATTTAAAAGTGGTTTTTGGTTTTTAGTCAAAAATAAAAACACAAGAGAAACTCTTAGAGATTCTCTTGGTATTATTCATTGTCTATATCCAGATGATATCCTTATTAATGACACCACAAGAAAAACTATACAATATCTATTGATAAATAGCGCTAAGTATCTTGAAAAAATTAAAGATGATTATTTGGTATTTGATTGTATTTTATTATCTTACGCCACAATTTTAAATAGATACAATTCAAATATCAGTGAAAATTTTAAAAAAGAATCAACCAAAAAAAATTTTTTAAACCTAATTAAAAAATTAAAAGAAGAAAAAAATACTATTAAAAAACAAAGAAGAATAGAAGTTTTATGCCGTAATGGAGCTATTATTGAACATATAGAAAATTTGTTTAAAAAAGATGAATTTTTTAGCTCACATATACAAAAAGCAAAAAAAGTTTATCAAATTTTTCGTAATGATCCGTATGACTCCCCCTTTGATTACAAAAAATTTAAAAATTCTTCAAGCCTAAAAGAACGTATTTTTTTTTACAACTGGTTTTCAGAATTGTTATCACGAAATACTGA
>DATDSS010000192.1:0-2633 GCA_035291245.1 Alphaproteobacteria bacterium
AGAATCATAAAAAAACTTTAAATATATGGAAATTCAACATGCTAATTAATAATCGCGGGGCATTTTTTTTATCACTATTACTCGCTAGTTCCTGTTATTGCGCAAGTAGCGCAGAACCTGATGACTCCCTTGAGAGTAATCAAAATCTTCATAAATTGATTCAAGAACTTACCAACAGAGTTGAAAAGCTAGAGCATGCAGCTAGTCAGTCGGCTCAAAACGCTCAAGCCGCGCCTAGTTCCTTAGAAACAAAACAAGGGCTTTATAAGGAAGAACCAAAAACCATAACCCTAGCCGAAAAAAGAGAAGACGCAACTCATAAAGCAGAAGAAAGCACAACAACTCCTTTTTTAAATTCTAAAGAGCAAGACGCTCAATATGACCAAATCTTAGCCCTTTATAATCAAGCCATGATCAGCAAGGATAACGCTCAAGCAGCAAGTGCCCTTCGCTCTATCGAGGCTTTTAACACTGACTTTCCTGAGAACAACAAAACAATTTCCTTATTAAAAATGAAAGCAGACTTATACATAAGCCAGGGGCAGTACGGCGATGGTGTTAAAGCATTTAAACAAGTCTTTAGTAAAGACCCAAAAGGAATTCATGGATTAGAGGCTCTTTTTAGTCTTTGTCAATGTGCTTTGAGCCAAGGTAAAGAAAATGACGCCAAAGTCATTGTTGCAAAAATAGAAAAAGATTTTGGACCTTTTTTAAAAGAAGGTTATAAAGAACGTCTTGAATCTTTAAAAGAGAATTTAAAGAAAAAATAATTAATATTCTCCAACTTTATATTTAAATAGGTTTTATGAAATTTTAAATAATAAATAAAATAAAGCCCTCAAAAGAGGGCTTTTTAGTTTCAAGATATCTTAAAAAATATTATTCAAAATACCCCTTAAAAAGAGTCTCTGTTGTAAACGTATAAAGTGTTTGAAAACTTCTTCCCGTGATGCCAGCTGGACAACTTGTAGTTTGGGACTCTAATTGATCTTGAATTAAGGTAAACAAAGTTGGCGCAATCTGGTCAATTATTTCGACATTTTTTTCATCTTCAAATTTTTTAACGCTATAGTACAAATTTCCAAGCTCTAAGAGTCTTTCACCTTGAAGTACCGTTGCATCATATCTATTTTTCATATGATCAAGAGATTGCTGAATGCCATTTTTTTGTCCAAATGTTAACTTGTTTACGTACTCTTTTTTAAAGTCTTCAAGGGTATTAAACTTACTTTCAAATTTAATCCCTTTTTTGGACAAAAGCATTGTTAAAAGATCTTTAACATTTTTATACTCAGTTTGAGAGGCTTTTTCATAAGCCATAGCCTCTTCTTTATTACCAAACCTTATAGAAGCCTTTGTTATTTCTTCTTGCAACTTTTTTTGAACAGATTTTTGAATCTCCTCAAGGTCCTTTTTAGAATAAAAATCTAAGGCAATTTTTTGTAGAGTCGGCTTCTTTTTCTCAACAATTACTTCCTCTTTTTTTACAGCGACTTGTTGTACAGACGCAACTTTTTGCGTAATGTTTAGTTGCGATAAAGCTTTTTTAAGATCCTCATTAACCTCTATATCCAGGAATGTTTCCAGAAGCATACATCTTTCGTCAATAAAATTCTTCGTTACGTAGGAACCAAATCCATTCATATCATTTAAAATCTCTGGATAGATGTCACTGATCAAGAAACTAAAACGATCTTCAAGTAATGTTTTAACACAAACTTTTACTTTTGGGTCTTTATGATCATAAGCTGCAATAAAACAAGAAGGCGTTTCGTGAACCTTAAACCTGTCCCAATTGGCATCATCGTTAAATGTTGCTGGGAGGCTGTTAATGAGGCTAGTAATATAATCTGTAATTTGTTTGTTAACTTCAGTTGCTATTTCAGATACAAGCGTTTCAGAGTAACGCGCAGTATTTTTTTGAGCAGTAACTTGGTTATCGACCTTAATAATTTTTAAAATATAATTTTTTAAAAGATCATCCTTTGAAAGATCGCCAAGGTTTAGATTATCGTAATTATATTTATTGTCAAACTCTCTGGATTTTAAATAAATTTCGTTTAAAACATTTGGATCAGTGCAGTTGCCAACTAATGAATCAAGCTGACCTTCTAAAGTTTTTATAGGCTCAAAAAGCGCCAAAAAGAATTGGTTTAAACTTGTATATAAAGAATCTTTTTCATTACCTGAAAATGACGTAACAGCGTTAATTGTTCGACTCAAATAACCAGACATCTTTTGTTTTTGAGACTCGACCAGAGTGTCGTTAGTTCTAAAAAAACAACCCCAGTTAACATTTCCATCAAATGATAAAAACCCCACCCCATCAAAATTTTCAATAGCTGGCCTCAAATATCCAGGAATTGTCTTTACTAAGCGATAGGCTAATTCATCACAGGCTTTGTATTTTGGATTTTGAGCTTGCTCAAGTATATCGTTTTGCTGAAGCATCGCATGAGATGTAACCGATGCCCCTAAAAGACATGCTGTAACTAAAAAAAATTTCTTAATCATTTTTATTCCTTAAAAATAAGACTTATTCTATATCTTATATAAACATAGTTTTAAAAACTTCAAGTAAAAAAATATTGATTTTCGAATTAAAAAATTTTTAATTTTTTCTTTTAGTTGAA
>DATDSS010000193.1:0-2634 GCA_035291245.1 Alphaproteobacteria bacterium
GGTTTAATCATAATGTGTATATAGATTATGCTGATTGCCAAGGCGAAGATAAATTCCGCGTCATGAAAGTGGGAATGCATGCGGGAATCGGCACGCATATGGATGCGCCAAGTCACTGTATCCCTGGCGGGAGATTCATTCATGATTTTGATGTGAATGATTTGATAATGCCGTGCGTGGTTATTGATGTATCAGGTAAATGCCACGAACGTTATTCCTTGAGCGTGCAAGATATTGGTGACATTGACATAATCGCCGTAGTGCAAGATCCCTTGCTAGCTCAAGATCAACTAGAAAAAATAGGAATTCAGTATCGTGGTGAATACAATATTCCATTTAAGGTTCTATCTCAAAAACGGCTATACAGACATGCCGTTTGATGATCTTGAAGGCTATGAATCAGACCCGCATGATTCCTGTAGCTAAGGTGTTATGATGAATATGAAAAAGTCTTAAAAAGGCTCAAAGCAGAAAATTAAGGACGGGATAAGCCCCGTCAATACCATTAAGTTAAGAAAAAACAGCAGCATAGTTCTCTCCAACGTCATTCCTGCAAAAGCAGGGATCCAAAAGGATTGTTTAGATTCACAAACTCTTCGCAGAAATGACCTTAAGGGGGCACAAAATTGGGGGGCTAGTGCGTGCGTTGACGCAGCTTGAGCTTTTTTCTGGTATTTTTTAAAGAGCAGGGAAAAAAATACTTTACGGCTTGTTATTCCTTCTTTCTAGACTCTAAAACTTTTTGAGCGTCTGCAAGATTCATTGTTAAAGTCTTTACCTTATCAACATCCATTGCAGCCAAAATAGCAGATGACTTTTTCCCATCCATTGCTTGTATAAGTTCCATTAAAACATCCATATCTAGCTTATTAAAAAACTTTGCAGCATCTTTTGGCTTCATACGTTCATAGACCCCAACGAGTTGTTTGATATTTTCTTTGGTTTTAGAGTCAATGGTGCCTAGAAGTTTTTGCAAATCTCCTTTTAGAATTGCTAATTCTTTGTTTTTTTCCTCAAGCTCTTTGTGGGCTGCTTGTATGATGGTCTCTTTATTTTGAATCTTTTTTTCTCTGTCTTCTAATTCAGTGCGCCTTTTTGCAAGATCCATTAAAACGTTAACATCATGCTCAGTCATTAAAAGGGGGTCAAAGGTGATTTTTGTTTCACCAGACTCTTGCGTAGAAGAGCTTTGTGAAACTTCAGTCTGTTTTGAAGTAGCGCTTTCAGCTAAAGTATTTTGTTTGGGTGCTTCAGGAGTGGGTGCTGGGGCAGGGGGCGAATCCTTTGAGGAGTTTTCAGAAGAAGCCGTTGCAGCTTGTCCGACTTCTATAATTGCTTGAGAAGCTGAAAGTGAGGAGGTCGTACTTAGGTGTTGCCACAAAACGTTAACACGAACAGTTAAAACTAAGCAGCTAAGCGCAATTAAAATAGGGAGCAACCTTGGCTTTGAGGCTTTATTTAAAACTTGTAGCATAAATACTGAAGACTTCATGTCAATAAGCCCTTTTTTAACGCAATGACTTTAATGACCTTAGGAGTTCAGACGTATCATAAGCTCTTGAAGTTGTTTCATCTTGTTGAGACCTTTCATAAGAGGGGCTTTCGTTGGATTTTCTTTCATAGGACTCTTTTTCAAATAAAGCTCTGGGCTCATAACGTTCCCTGGGCTCATAAACGCTTTTTTGTTCAAAAGCTGGGCCTTTTTTGTGAAGAAATGGTCTAAAAACTTCGGTGTTTTTTAAGGTTTCAAGACGCGTTGTATGATCTTTGATTTTTTCAAGATCCTTTTCAGCAGTTTTTTGGATTTCTTTGGCTTTGGTTGCAGCTTGAGAGACATCTGTTTGTAACCGCCTTGCAATAGAGTTCACATTTTCCAAAAGAGAAGCTGTCTTATCTGATCTTTCAATGAGCATAATTAAATCATCTCTTAAGTTTTGTGCTTGAGGGATTGTTACTTCTAAAGATTTATTAACGTCTTCGTATGTTCTTTTAATCAAATCCACATGTTGCTGACTTTGTAAGATCAAGGAAGATAGATGCTTAATAGTTGGAGTAAGCTCTGCCCCGGTTTTCCTAAGAGTTTTTAGCTGTGCATTAAGTTGATAAGAAAAAACAATCACTCCTGTAAGAAGAATAATCATTAAGCCGTCTAAAAAAACTGATTGCATGATGTTTATACCTCACTTATTTGACTTAAAAGGTTTTTTTCCAACTGAATGGCAAGATTTTGTTTTTTCTTACCCAGCTTTCCAGAAAATACAGGCTTATGCCCACACACGACTTCCATATAGCCATCCAGCTCTACATTAAGCGGAATGTGACTTCCAACTTGCAAATTTAAGACATCTCTTAAGGGGAGAGTAATACGGTCTAAAACGGCATCTAGGGCGACTTCTGTGGACCAGAGTTCGTTTCCTAAGTGTCCTTCCCAAATGGAGTCTCGACCAAACTTTTCTCCCATAAAGTTTTGTAATAAAAGCTCTCTGATAGGCTCTAAGGTTGCATAGGGAAGGGCCATTTGAACCTTCCCTCCTTTTGTGTCCATTTCAATAGAAAGCTCCACAAGGACAGCAGCATTCCCTGGCCTGCCAATTGTTGCAAAACGTGGGTTGGTTTCTAAGCGCTCTAGATGAA
>DATDSS010000194.1:0-3258 GCA_035291245.1 Alphaproteobacteria bacterium
GTCGGAAATTTGGAGGGTTTGTGGCTGGAATGCCAAAATGAGGGATAACCAAAGAGGTTATGGACTCTTCTATGTCAGGTAAGACTGCAAAACAACTGGCGCTCAGCACTGTCAAGGTAAAAAAAATTTTCATCAGGATAACTCTTCTTAGGAATAATTTTGAAACCACTAATACTTCTAGATTTAGTGTAGGTAATCTATAGTTTTTTTCAAGGTGCGTCTTGTGATTTTTTCTAACGTATATGGAGCCATATGAGTATTTTCTTAAAATTTTATGAACTAGCACAAAAGATAACCAGGGGAGAGTTTTTAAAAGAGGTCTATTTAACAAAAGCTGCTTACTCGCTCACTCTTACCCACTTTAAAGAGGCCTTGACTTTGTGAGATGGGTAAAGTCTTATAAGAGCTTTTTTATAAAAAGCTAACTGTTTTTCATAAGCAATATTATGTTCTTCAGCTTTATGGCTTGTGGTTTTATAATCAATGATTTCAAAGGCGCTTTCATGGCGTAGGACCACATCTATTCTTCCTATTTTTATAGAGTTGGACGTTTTTTGATAAAAACCTACTTCTGTGTAAGAACGAGTAGAAAACTTATCAACCCTTTCTAACTGCTCTTTAACTTCAAGAGGGATTTTAGACTCAAACCAAGCATAACTGCTTTGATCATAATGGTGATAAAGTTCAAAAAGTTGGTGCAGCTCTGTTCCCAATTTTTGTGAACTCGTTTGTTTTAAGCTTTTTGCAAAAGTTGGTAAAAGGACATTTAAGTCTTGATTTTCTAAATATTCTAAGGCATCACTATCCACAAAATCATCTAAAGGCTCTTGCGACTTATCATCTGTGAGCCACTGAGCAAAAGCTTCCTCTTTATCCTTTAAAACATTTAAAGCTTTATTGTACCAACACTCCTCATAAAGCTCCTTGGTTTTTTGAACGCCTGCAAAATAAAGGCAATTTTGAGCACGCGTTGCAGCCACATACAAAAGGCGTCTGTGTTCTAAGAGTTCTTGGGATTCCTTTTGTTCTTTTACAGTTTGAAAAAGGTTTGAGTCTTTTGAGGGATTTAACCAAAAACAATTGTTTTCTTGGATAAACAGATCGGTTCTTGTTTGAAAATTTTCACACGCATCGCAAACAAAAACAACGGGCGCTTGCAGTCCTTTTGAGCCATGAACTGTTAAAATTCTAAGGGTTTCTGGTGTGATGGAAAAAGAACTTAAATTTTCTTCTTGAGTTTTTAAATAGTCATAAAAAAGTTCAAGACTGGACGGATTGCTTTTTGAAAAATCTAACACAGCTTGTAAAAAGCTTTGAATAAGATTACGAGCCTCTTTTCCAAACTCTTTTATCAAAGACACCCTAGCTTTTGGATCTAATACAACAAGGCTGAAAAAATCATATAAAGGCAGCCTATCTCCGTAGGCTAAATATTTTTTTAATAGTTCACTAGCTTTTGGAAAAGGGGTAAAAGAGGTCTTTAAAATCTTCCAAAGCGTTGTTTCTTTTTCTGATTTAAGGGTGCAAAGATGTAAGAGGTCTTCTTCAGATAAACTAAAAAGGGGACTTTTTAATAGGCTTGCTAAGTTCAAATCATCATAAGGATAAAGAATAAATTGGACCACACTCAAAATATCTTTGATCAGTAAATGATCACAAAGAGAGGTTCCTAAAAGGCCACTTATGGGGATTTGGTTGGCTTTTAGTTCTTTTTCCAACGACCTTAGAAAAGCTGAGCGTTTCTTTACTAAAATCATAATGTCTTTTGGTAAAAATGGTAGTGGTTGATCTTTTAAAACTGGCTTAGTTAAAAGATTTTTAACTAGAGATACAATATTTTTAGCTAAATTTTCATAAGCTTCACAAAAGTCATCTTCTGTTAAAGCCCAAGGTTGTTCCTCAGATGATTTTTCCTCTCTTACAAGCGGCAGCATCTTAACAAAACCAGGTTTATCCAAGTGAAAGGCCTGATGCGTGAGGTTTTCTTGATCAAGTGTTTCTAAAAATAAAGGAATGCTTTTTAAAAGATCTGTCACAAAATCTAAAATCGCAGAAGACGACCTATAAGACAAAGACAACTGAATCTCTCTAAAAGGGAGGTTAGATTGATTGCACAAGCCTTTATAATGATTTTTTTGAAGATCTATAAAGCTTTGCGGATGGGCTCCTTGAAAGCTGTAAATAGATTGTTTAGGATCACCAACTGCAAAAACAGTTTTAACTTTTTGATGAGAGAAAAACTCTTGCGTTAAATGAGAAATAACGTCCCATTGTAAGGGATTTGTATCTTGGGCTTCATCAATTAAAAGATGGTTCAAATTTTGGTCAATACTATAAAGAACGCTTGGTCCTAAAACAGGGTCTTTAAAAAGTTCTAATGTTTTTAAAATAATATCTTCAAAGTCTAAGTACGTATGACGTCTTTTGTAACTGTTAAGAGAATCAAAAATGTCTTTTAAAAAACCAAAAAAGACGATGTTTTTACTGTAGTATACCTTTTTTTCAAAGGATAAAACTTCGTCTTCAAGGGCGGTTGCAATTGTTTCCAAGCTATCTTCAAGGTCTGAATTTTTTTCTAAAACTTTTTTGCAAAGCAAGCGTTTTCTTTTGGAACCACTGTCTGTTAAAAAAAGGTTCAGGGTCGGTTCATTTTTTAAGTTATAAAAAAAATCTTGGTCCGTTTTCGTTGTAAGATTTTCTTGTTCAAGGATTTCAAGTATTTTTAAAAATTCCTTATTATAAGGCTTAAGGAGTGCCGCTTCCTTTAAAAAATAGTCGTTGGGATTTAGGCAATACTCACCCTCTTTTATAAAAACCTCCTCAATACTTTCTTTTGAAGAGGACAAAAACTTCTTCATTCCGTTTAGTTTTAAAGCCTCATTAATAAGTTTTTTTAAATGTCCGTCTGTAAAAAGACACAATAAGCTTTCTTTATGAGGAAAGTTTTCTAAAACGGTTGTGAAAATATTTTCTAATACTGAGGAAAATTTAACGTCATCCATCACTTGAAAAGAGGGGAAAAGCCCTGCTTCTAAGCTAAAGGTCTCTAAAACACTTTGGCAAAAGGCGTGCACCGTTTGGATTTTTACGAATTTATCTTTTTGTAAAACCTCAACAAACAAAGACTTAGCTTTCTTTTGTAATTCCTTAGTAGGTGTTAATCCGACCCCTTCTAAAAGGCTTATAAGATCTTCTTCAAGTAGCGTTTCAAGGTTCTCTAATTGATGGTAAAGGCGCTCTAACATCTCAGCAGCAGCA
>DATDSS010000195.1:0-4643 GCA_035291245.1 Alphaproteobacteria bacterium
ACTACGATATTTTCCTCATCAGACAATGACAGGTGAAAGTCGTACTCATCTTGATTTCCCCCTAAAATAGAAAGGCACCCCCCAAAAAGCCTAAATGAAGGTTTGCCTGAAGGGAGTCTAAAAATCTCCATATCTTTCCAACGAAAGCCTTCTATCATGCCTGTTCCTAAGGCTTTTAAAATGGCTTCTTTTGCAGCATAAAATTTTGCAAGCTCTTTATCTAGTTCACTTTTTTTCGAAAGATACACTTTTTCATGCGGTGTCAAAAGCTTTTCAATAAAGCGTTCTTGGTGGTTTTTTAATAAAGACGTCATCCTTGAAACTTTTAAAAGATCACTTCCAATTCCGTAAATCACTCTAATGCTCCCCTATGGTTTGTTAACAAGAGTTTAACTTAAATTTATTAATTATTTAAGTTGGTAAATGTTTGTCATAGTTTGAAACAAACTCCATTACTTTGGGCTGAGACAGCCTTAAATTTTTAAATATTTGATCAAGATTTAAATAAACTGGTTGTAAGGTGCTGTCCAGGTGATCAAGCGGAGCTCCCACTAAGGTAAACTCTATACCAAAAGGCTTAAAAGCCTCTATTAAACTGGGATTTAAAAGGCTTGTTGCAAATATCATTCCATGCGCTATGGTTGCTTCATAAAGTGGCTTTAAAAAATGGACCAACGGATGGGGATAATTTTTACCAACACTTGAATCATTATACTCTTGAGCAATTTTTAAACGCTTTTCACAAAGAACAAGCTTTGATATCTCAAAGGTTCTAGCTCTTTCTTCCAAAGGAATAACATGGCTCATTTCAAGGCATGCTTGAAAGCTTCTAAGCCCTTGTGAAAGTTTGGTGGGATCTGAAAAAATTAAGCGCATTCCCCCAACAATTAAATCAAGCGACTTAAAACTTAAAAGGTACAAATCCGCACTATCATCATAGTCGTCAAGATCAAGATTATCTAACAATCCCATATGAGAGCCTAAATCACGAAGGCTTGTATGATTATGTTCTAGATAAATTTGTTTGTTCAGGTTTTCAAAGAGACCAAGTTGATACGGGCACGTTGCGTGAAGTAATTCAAAAGGGGTATCTCTTCTTTCAAAGTGATGATCTTGAAAAGTTTCCAGCTTTTTGGAAGGATGGGGATCTATAATAAGGCCGTGTGAATTTTTTGATGGATCGATGAGTGTCATAACAAAACCTTAAAGCAAGTGAGATCTTTTTTTCCTAGTTATAAGTATAAAGCGTAAGACTTAAAAAATCCTTAAAGGTCTTCTTTTTTTATAAAAAACAAAAAGATTAACGTTTTTTTAATTTTTTTTCCTAATTATTAAGATTGTAAGCAACATTATTATCTTTTAAAAGAAAGGCCTTTCATACATGCGTACACTATTATTAAGCTTTTTAGCATCAACAGTTTTTTCTTTTGCACAAGTTCCACAACATCAGGGGGATGGGAATAAACATCATCCTCACCATATGAAAAAACATAAACTCAGCAAAGAAGAACGCGCAAAAATAAAAGAGGAAAAGAAAAAGGCACGAGAGGCTAAAAAAGCAGAGAAAAAAAGACTGAAAGAAGAAAAAAGAAAAGCACGTGAAGAGCGTAAAAAAATGCACCATAAAAATGGTAAAGAGTTAAACAAAAAGGATGTGCCTTCTGAATCCCACTCTTTGTCAACACCACACTAGTGATACAAAAAAGCACTGAAATTTTATTTTAGCGCTACAAACAGGTGGCTTTTACAAAAGACACCTGTTTTTCTCTTGAAGATCTTTTATACTCTTTAGAAAAATCACCTTTCTTTTTTTGAGATGCCTTATTTCGAAATTTTAGTGCCAGGGGTATTTCAAAAGACTTTTACGTATTTTTATGATAATCCTCTTGAAAAAGGAAGTTTTGTAAAAATCCCCTTTAGAAGAAAAAGTCTGTGGGGTATTGTTTTATCTCAGACTTTTAATACGCCTTCTTTTGAAACCAAATCCATAGAAGAAGTCTCAATCCTTCCTACTTTTAGTCCATCATTTATGGAATTTTGCCTGCACTTTAGCAGCTATACGCTAACACCTCTTGGGGGGGTGGCTAAGATGATGCTTCCCCCTTCTAAGATCTTAGAAAATTCCTATAAAGCCAAAAAAGAGCTCTCTATAAATGACTTTGAAGATCTCTTACCCCCTTTAAATGAAGAACAAGAGGAGGTTTCAAAAGCCGTAGATAGGGCTCTTGATCAAGGGAATTTCAAACCTTTTTTATTAAAAGGTGTAACGGGCTCTGGAAAAACTGAAGTGTATTTTAAGTCTGCTCTTAAAGCGCTTAGTCTTGGTAAACAAGTTTTAATTTTACTTCCTGAAATTGGGTTAACGACGGCTTTTGTCAAGCGATTTGAAGAACGTTTTAAGGTAACACCTTGTGTGTGGCACAGTGATGTTTTGCAAAGCCAAAAAAATCAAATTTGGAAAGGGTGCTTAGAAGGGAAAGTAAGGCTTGTTCTTGGAACGCGCTCGAGTCTTTTTTTACCATTTAAAGAGTTAGGGCTAATTGTGGTTGATGAAGAGCACGACAGCTCTTACAAACAAGAAGAACAAGTGCTCTATCACGCAAGAGATATGGCAGTTTTAAGGGCAAAATATGAAAGTGCTATTATCTTATTGTGTTCAGCAACACCTTCTTTTGAGTCTTTAAAAAACGCTGAAAAAGGGCGCTATGAGCTGTTGATCTTGTCAAAGAGGCATGGAACAGCCGTTCTTCCAACTGTTAAACTTCTAGACGCCAAAACAAAAGAAAAGGGAAATTGGATAACCCCTGCCTTAAGAGGCATGATCTTTGAAAAGCTTGAAAAAAAAGAGCAAGTATTTTTATTTTTAAATAGAAAAGGTTATGCACCCCTCACACTTTGTAACGATTGCGGTCACAGGTTTATGTGTCCTGGATGTTCTTTTTGGCTGGTGCATCATAAAAAAACCAATAAGCTTCATTGTCATTATTGTGGTTTTGAACAATTTTTACCAAAATCATGCCCAACTTGTGAAAAAGAAGACTCTCTTGTTCCAGTAGGCCCTGGTGTAGAGCGCATTTATGAAGAGGTCAAGACACTTTTTCCAACTGCACGTGCGGAAATGATTACAAAAGAAACCTTTGAACACACTGACCGCATTCATCAAACTTTAGATAAAATTTACAATAATGAGATAGATATTTTAGTAGGCACCCAAATTCTTGCAAAAGGCTACCATTTTCCAAACCTCACCTTAGTGGGCATTATCGATGCGGATGTGGGGCTTTCAGGAGGAGATTTTAGAGCCAGTGAAAAGACCTTTCAGCTCCTTCATCAGGTTTCAGGAAGAAGTGGCAGAGAAAGTAAACAAGGCATTGTTGCAATCCAAACCCACTTACCAGAGCACCCCTTAATGCAAGCCCTAGAGCATCAAGACTTTGAAGAGTTTATGACTCAAGAACTTGAAAGCAGGCTTTTCTATCACATGCCGCCTTTTGGAAAAATGGTAAGTATTTTGCTAACCAGTCTTAATCAAGAAGAAGCTTATAGGGCGTCTTTAATTCTTGCAAAAACTTTTCATCATTATTTTAAAGACCCCAGCATAAATTTATTAGGTCCAACGCCTGCTGCACTTTTTAAGCTTAAAAGCAGGCATCGATATAAACTTTTAATTCATAGCCAACAGCCAAAACTTTCTTTGAGTAAAATTCGGCTGTGGCTTTTTGAAACAAAAATCTCTTCTCATGTAACCATTAAAGTAGATGTAGACCCTTTAACAGTTTTATAACACGCAAGTAAGGGGCACCAAGCTGTCTAAAAAACACCTTTTTCTGTGGTTATTTAAGAAATTTTTTGCTACTTAAAGAAGGATAAACTTTCAAGTTTTAGGAAAACAATAAATCATGCGCGCTGAAGTTGAATCAGTTGTTCAAGCAATTCGCCAGTCCCTTTTACTCCTAAGGAGGCATCTTTGACTGGGATAAATCAGTTGAACAGTTAAAATCTTTGAATGAAAAAGCAGAAGATCCCGCTCTTTGGGATACTCCCCAAGAAGCTCAAAAGCTATTAAAAGAAAGAGAAGCTTTATCAAGAAGTGTTGGAAAACTTCAAAAACTTTCCCAAGAGCTTGAAGATTTTGAAACTCTTTTAGAATTAGCTGAAAGTGAAAATGATCAAGGCTCCATCAAAGAAGCTGAAGATGGTTTATTTGCCCTAAAAGTAACTTTTGATAGATTACAGCTTGAGTCTCTTTTAAGCGGTGAAGCTGATACATTCAACTGTTTTATCGAAGTTAACGCAGGTGCAGGTGGAACAGAAGCACAAGACTGGTCACAGATGCTATCACGCATGTATGGCAGATGGGCTGAAAGTAAAGGCTATAAGCTGGAAATCATGGATGAAAATCCAGGTGATGAAGCAGGTATTAAGTCTATCACGTTTAAAGTCGCTGGGCATCAAGCTTATGGATGGTTAAAAACTGAAAGCGGTGTTCATAGACTTGTTCGCATTTCGCCCTTTGACTCAAACGCAAGACGTCATACAAGCTTTGCCTCCGTTTGGGTGTACCCTGAGATTGATGACACCATTGAAGTAGCTTATGAAGAAAAAGATTTAAGAATCGATACCTATAGAGCCTCTGGAGCAGG